>NZ_JADEXT010000034.1:0-87567 GCF_015206985.1 Nostoc sp. LEGE 12447
CAATGGCGTTCAACTTGAACGGTTTCAACTTCAACCAATCAATCATTGACTCTGAAGGTCGTGTGATTGCAACTTGGGCTGATGTAATCAACCGCGCTAACCTGGGTATGGAAGTAATGCACGAGCGTAACGCTCACAACTTCCCTCTAGATTTGGCTGCTGGTGATGTTGCTCCTGTAGCTCTTACCGCTCCTGCTATCAACGGTTAATTCTCAAGCATTAACTCAATTAGCTAAATAAGAAAGCGCTCTCCCACTTCGGGAGGGCGCTTTTAATTTAAGTTAGCAACAGAGGAGGTATTTACTAGATACCTCTCTAAGAATTACGGAAGTTCATCGGAAAATACTAAAAGCTGAAACCATGAGCGGGATATCAAATTAGCGAACAACTTTACAATGGTTCAAGAACCCTGGTTTATCGCGGATATAAAGAGACTGACCAACAGCCTGTAGTCATCAAGCTGCTGAAAAAGCCTTATCCCAGCTTCACAGAACTCTTGTTGGTTCTAGATATACATAGCAAAGTAATCATTGTAGATTTCCGTATTAGTCATAACTGTGATTTCTATTTGTTTCTTTTCTTCATCTGTAGCCAGACTCATGGCCGGGCTTAAGCTATCTTGGGGGATAAAATCACCACAGTATTCATTGGCCGGTACTGTTGCATTCATCTTTTGAGGATAACTCAATTTGAGATTATTCATGATTGTAATGAATTGACTACGGCTGCGTTCGCGCAGCGCTCCGTAGGAATCGTTAAATCTAGGATTAAAACGCTTTTCTTCGCCAATGGTGGAAACTGTACGTCCTTTGTAATCATGGGCGGGATATACCAAGGTATCATCTGGCAAGGTGAATAAGCGTTGTGTCACCACATCGTATAGGGTTCCAGGATCGCCACCTTGAAAATCTGTGCGTCCACAACCACGAATAAATAAGGCATCACCAGTTAATAAGTGGGTTTTGTTTACCAAATATGCTATGTGACTAGCACTGTGACCTGGTGTGAAAATTGCTTCGATCGCTACCGATCCCACATCGATGATTTCGCCACCGACAAGAGAGCGATCGGCTTTCGTGACAGCAGGATTCTGGGGAACGATCACCTGACAGCCTGTTTGTTGCCTAAGTTTGCCTGCCCCTGTGATGTGATCGGCATGAAGATGAGTTTCTAGACAATAGCGTAGCTTTAATCCTAATTCATCTAATGATTGCAAATCGCGGTCAACTTGCTCTAATACAGGGTCAACTAGAACAGCATCTCCTGTCTGTCGATCGGCAATCAGGTAAGTATAACTACTAGTTTCAGGGTCAAAGAATTGCCGAAATAGTAAGCTTGACTGGGGTATTTGTGAGCCACCATCGCCTGTTTCCTTATTTAACAGCATTGTGGGAATCGGACGCACACGTACTGGCAGCGACTGCAATAACGCTTGAGATAATTCCTGCGCCTGCACCCGTAATTCTGGAACAGCAATAGTTTCCCACAAGTCGCCTTTGCGAGGAGTTCCCAAGGTATACAGCAGTGTCGAAACATTACTGTCTGCCGTATATAAAGCACCGTGGGGATCTGCATCTAATCCTAAGCCGATGGCATTGGGGCGAATTAATCCTTGCGATCGCAAATCAGCAATTAGGGGGTGAGGCGATCGGCGATAATCTGCTGCTACCCCGGTACAATTCACTACACGGTGGACGTGTAAGACAGTATTAGCATGGGTTTTGCGCTGGCATACAGTTACGGCTACACCGTCCGGCAAAGCTTGATATTCCCGAATCCGTCCGGCAGAAATGTTAAGTTGACCAGAATCCAACATTTCAGTGACAACATCCGCCACTTTGGGGGCAATGCGGTGACGATGTACGTCCCAATAGGCTGTTAGATGACGCAAAAAGCGCTGCTGTTCCTTGGTCGGTAGTTTTTGCCAAATTTTCTGAATTATGGGACGCAGAGAATCAATTACCGATCGCCAGTCATAGCCTTGGGCAGCTGCAACTTCCACCTCGGAACGCAGCCGCCGTAACCAGCCGCGCACACTTTTTGGTGAAGTCTCTGGGGTCAAAAAGCTAGGATAAGGTTTAGCTGCTTGATGTTTTTGGGGAAATAACCCTCGTCGAGATATAGCATAAATTTTGCCCCGATGTTGGCGATCGTGCAGAGATAAAACCATATCCACCATCGTTAGTCCTGTACCAATTAGCAGCACAGGCGCATCAAGATCGAGGTCTGCTAGGGCATCGGCTGACCAAGCATTCCGCAGATAACTTTCATTATTGCTGTCTGCGCTTTTGATTGCGGGTGGTGTAGAAGGCGAGTTTCCCAACGCCAACACAACTTTATCTGCGGCAAAACAGCGACCACTACGCAGAGAGACGCTCGTGCCTTTTTCTTCAGGCTGTATCCCCACGACTTCATCAGTCAAACGTTCTAGTCGTACATCACTAGGTGCTGTGGCTTCTGCTTCTGCCAAAATCGACTGAATGTACAAACCATAGACCTTGCGGGGAATGAAGGTACTAGCATTGACTTCTTCAGGAAAAAATGACGCTAATTCGTTGCGATTGTACTGAAGCCAACGCAGCAGATGTCCGGGATCGTGAGGAAATGCACTCATGTTTCCGGCTGATACATTCAGCAAATGACAGTTGGTATTCGTGCTGTAGGCAATTCCCTTCCCCATTTGATGACTGCGCTCAATCAGCTTAATGGTGAGAGGTTGGCTGGCAGTTTTCAATAAGTGGGTAGCAACTAGAGAACCACTAAAGCCTCCGCCAACAATAGCGATCGTGGTTGAAGTCTGATCAGTCAAAAAACTAGGGTTCATGGCGATTTCACTTAAAATCGATAATCCCGCCGATTGAATAAAGTCTATTTACTAAGATTAAAGGTATTTATTTCCAACTCAGATGAAATAATTAGACTTTACTTAACTTTACTTAGTATTATTCTCTATAATAATACCTTGCTTTCAGGTATTTAACGCCTGGTTGACTGACAAAAGTCTGAGGTCAAGAAATTGAAGCAGAGAAAAAAGGAGGCGCAGACTTCCAGAAAAAATAATTTCGTCGGACTCTAACTGTTAGCTAAACACAGATAGAGGAATACAAGCGACCTCCCCCTGTTTAACGTATTGTAGATATCGTTAGTCTGCCATCTTTGACTCCGGATAATCAATAAAATGTTAAGACTTTATCATTTATTACTAGGTTCTATTTTGCTGGTGTCAATACCACTGGGAGCAAAATTTGTTCTTCCCCAATTTTCTCCACCCAAAGAGGTAAAATCCCCTGCCGTTGGAAAACTTCCCGCCTCTAATGAGGGTAATATCTGGCAGAAAATCCTGGGAAATACTGCTGCTCCCACTAACTGGCAAGTTGCCGCTTGTGAGGGAAATGCACCCCTGTTGTGTGTCTCTTCCAGAGGCAAACGTTTGGGTACAGTTGAGATTAACATTTACCCACTAACAAACAATGAGGATTTCCGAAAAAAACTCTTAGCAGCCGGTATTCCAAGTGGTTCCCAAGTAGACTACCAAAGTTCCCAATACCAAACCCAGGTATTACCAGTACTCAAGGCCTGGGTTGCAGACCACTATGCTGCATTTGCGAAAGATCGTCAGAGTCAATATGGAAAAGAGATTACTTTCTCAGCCTACCCACCGCAACCAGTACCGATTGGTAAACTTCAGGGAATCCGCTATGGCTTCGCCGGACTCAAGGAACAAGGTGGAGTAAAAGAGCAACATATCGGTCATGTTGCCTTTGATGGCAGTAAACTTTACGTAATTACTACTGCATTTGATCCAGGTACGCAGACAGGTAAGTTTGAGCAACTGGAAAATTTGGCTATTTTTCAACCTTACTTATATGCGATCGCATCCGATCTACGTTTACCCTAATGGTTATGGGGTATGGGCATTGAAAAGAGGCAGAAGGAATTGGGAATTGGGAATTGGGCATGGTTATTTTCCTTGTCCTTGTCTCCCCCTGCTTCTCCTGCCCCCTTCCTATTCCCCACCAGTCCCCATCAACCTAAATCTCAGCCACCGCCCGTTCAATCAAGCGACGTGCTAAAGTTTGCGTGCCAGTGTGTTCATAATAATTAGTAGATACATCCAAGAATGCAGCCAGGTAGTCTAACTTATCATCTGCAATATCGACAAAACTATGTAAGTTGCTAACTACCTTGTGTGGCGTTAAATTATTCGCACTGACAATACCACTCATCCAACCTTTAACTGAGTCAAAACTTTCGCCGATAAAGTTGAGTTTACTACCAGCATTGTTGCCTGGAATCACATCTTTGATATTTTGGAAAGTCGAGTTCTGTTCTAACTCATTGGGACTTGTTTGATTAATCCCAGATATGGCTTTGCTGATGAAGTCTGGGCCTAGAGGTATTAAACCATCAACACAAACTAATGCCACCATGCGGATGAGTGACTCACCACTATACTCACCTAAAGAGGCGACAAAATCGCCAATGCTGTCTCCAGGAATGCCGTTAATTTGACAGAAAGCTACCAACTCAGCCACTAACTTTAATGTCAAATCGATGGTTTGGGCTTTGTCTGGTTTGGGAGTGACAGAGTTTAAAAAACCCAATAAAGGAATTTTTTCGCCAACTTTGTTAGCTAAAGCGGCTGCACCGAGAGCTTTATCTGTACCATCAACGGTTTGATATAACCACAAAGCTGTTTGGTATCCTTGGGATTTGTCATTGAATAGATAAATCGCTCTTTCACCAATTTGTTGAATTAAATCTTCGTCGTCTTCGCCAGTGACGGTTTTAATGGTGTTGACAAAGCCGACGGTATTTTGCCACTCCCCAGGAGCAACAAAATCGAGGGACTTCAACATAGAAATAGTCAAGCCACCGGTTGGCAATTGATCGACTAAATCAACAATCGATTTGCTCACAAAAATCTCCTTACTTAGGTTTTGTTATCTTCAATCTTGGCAATCCGGCTTATTTCAGTTTAGCCAGACCATTAAGATTAAACTTCTCTAGCCAATCTGCGCGATCGCTAGCTGTAAATGACGAATCGCGGGAAAGTGCTTTTACTTGGTACTTGCCTACCAAAATTGCAGTTTGCGTCTTACCAACTTCTACTGCGGGATAACCGCCAATTTTCTTGGTGCTTTTCGAGAACTTTGCTGCTGTACTAGGTGTGCTGGTAGTATCAGAGATAGACAGCAATGCTACATCTTTACCACCTTTTTTCAACTTCGCTTCTGCAAAGCCTTTTTTCTCTTGGGTAAAGACACGCTGGTAGCCATCACCTGCACTAGGGAAAAGTTTATTAAACTCGCTACCCTGAGTTGCGTTCTTAGCCACGGCTTGACCGCGTTTTTGTTGAGTGCTTTCTTTTTGCGCCTGGTCAAAACGTCCAGGTGCTTTTGGGCTACAGGCTGTTGTCAGTAGTACCACTGACAGCAATAAAGCAGCTACCACCCTACGCCCACGATGTAAAATCATTCTTGGCTTCTCCCTATACTTGAACTTTGAGGCAATTATCTGCGCTGCTAGCAATTATTACTCGTAAAATTTACTTTTTGATAATTATTGCTTAAGTGCTTAACATACCAATAAACTCAACGCAAAAATGCCACCTTTTGGGCTACGGTGTACACGCATCTCTATACGAGATATGCAACAACGTTAGATCCTCCTAAATCCCCCGATAAATTGGGGGACTTTGACTCCTATTCCCCCCTTTTTAAGGGGAATCTAAATGCTGTGGGACAACTTTAAAAGACTTGTGTGTACACCGTAGCCCAAAGGGAGAGGCTAGCACCAAGCAGGTTTCCCCCATGAGCAAGTGGCGTGGATTTAGGAGGATCTAAATGCTGTGATTTTTTATAGATAAGCATTCAGGTTTGATCAACCAGGGGGCCAGTCTAATTGCCGTCCTCCCAAAATATGCAAATGTAAGTGATAGACAGTCTGACCACCATCATCACCAGTATTGATCACAACTCGATAACCGTTTTTCAGTCCAGCTTCTTCTGCAACACGTTTGGCTGTTAATAAAAGATGCCCCAACAGAGCATGATCCTGAGATTCAGCATCAGCTAGTGTGGGAATGGGTTTTTTAGGAATGACGAGAATGTGTACAGGCGCTTGGGGGTGGATGTCTTTGAAGGCCAGGGCTAAATTATCCTCATAAACAATATCAACGGGGATTTCCCGACGAATGATTTTGCTGAAAATCGTTTCTGTAGTTTCACTCATACCATCTACCTAATCATCTGCTAGAGATTTTAAAGGTTTTTTTCCCCAAAACCCGATAAGTATTGGTACAGTATCCACCTTTGCTCAGATGAAATTTTGCCTCGTTAAGCGTTAAGTAGAGAAAAAGACATCACCTTTACAAGAGTATGAATATAGCAATTTGGGCGCTGAAAAGCCGTAATTACACTGAGGCTAGCGCCTCAGTACTTTCTATCTTCGGTATTCGTAAATCCATCAGCACCCTTTTTGAGAACTGATGCAGATCAAAAATGCTAAGGGTACGAAAACTTTAATTCCAAAATGTCCGCATAGGATATTAATTTTTCCCAATACCGGAAGCTAAACTCGATCTTCATCCGCTAGACAACTTATATATTTTGTAAATCGGACAGGATGCTTAACCTACAATAATAATGCTATATATTTGTAGTTAAAAATTTTAATAAACCACGAAGGCTTAAAAATCACAAAGCCGGACTTTTGCAAAACAACCATATTTGATGAGTAAATCAATTGTTTCAACAAAACGGCTCGGCAGTCAGTTAATCCTCTGGTTGCTTGAAGAAGATCGACGAGAGAAGGAAGGGCCTTACCGCAAGGAAGAAGCACATCGCCAGCATCCTTGGTGGCAGGTAATGTGCTTGACTGGTGTAGATTATTTCTCCACCCTTGGCTATCAACCTGGGATTGCAGCACTGGCGGCTGGCGCTCTTTCTCCCATCGCTACCCTGATTCTAGTTTTGCTGACGCTTTTTGGAGCATTGCCAATCTATCGGCGGATTGCTGCCGAAAGCCCTCATGGTGAAGGGTCGATCGCAATGTTAGAGCGTTTGCTACCTTGGTGGCAAGGCAAATTACTTGTGTTATGTTTACTCGGCTTTGTGGCAACCGACTTTATTATTACCATTACGCTGTCGGCTGCTGATGCTACAGCCCATATTATTGAAAATCCCCTTACCCCAGACTGGTTTCACGGTCAGACGATCGCAATCACCCTAATATTAGTTGCATTACTAGGCGCAGTTTTCTTGAGAGGTTTCCGAGAAGCGATTGGGATTGCAGTAGTCTTGGTAGCAACTTATCTGCTGTTAAACTTCATTGTCGTTAGCGTCGGTGTATACCAAATTTTAACTCACCCAGGAGCGATCGCTAACTGGCAGACTGCACTTTTTGCCCGCCATTCCAATCCTTTTATCTTAATCGGTATATCTCTTTTGATATTTCCCAAGCTAGCACTGGGATTATCAGGCTTTGAGACTGGCGTAACCGTGATGCCCCTTGTTAAAGGTAACAGCAGTGACACTCGCCAATATTCCAAAGGGCGGATTCGGAATACACGCAAGTTGCTCACCAGTGCTGCTTTAATTATGAGCTTCTTTTTGCTCACCACTAGTTTTATAACCACTTTACTGATTCCAGTCGCAGAATTTGCTTCTGGGGGAAAAGCTAACGGACGCGCCCTTGCTTATTTAGCACATTTGCATCTAGGCAACGCCTTTGGCACAATTTACGATCTAAGTACTATTTCCATTTTGTGGTTTGCAGGTGCATCTGCAATGGCGGGGCTGCTGAATATTGTGCCTCGCTACCTACCACGCTATGGTATGGCTCCTAATTGGGCACGAGTAACACGACCTTTGGTGTTAGTCTACACTGCGATCGCATTTGTTGTCACAATTATCTTCAGGGCAAATGTGGAAGCCCAAGGTGGGGCTTATGCAACTGGTGTGCTTGTATTAATTACCTCAGCAGCCTTTGCAGTCACCTTATCAGCCCACCGTCACAGAGAGAAGCGGGCAAAACTGGTTTTTGCTACTATTACACTGTTATTTTTATATACCACTATTGTTAATATCATCGAAAGACCAGAGGGGATTAGGATCGCTGGGTTTTTCATTGGTGCGATCATTTTTACCTCGTTGGTTTCTCGTGTTTGGCGTTCAACGGAACTGCGAGCAGAGCGGATCGAAGTTGACGAACTTGCTGCCCAATTCCTTGCTGAAGAGAGCCAAGGAGCAATCCGACTGATTGCAAATCGGTTGAATACGGGTGATGTCCTAGAGTATTTTATGAAAGAGAAAGAGGTACGCGAGGATAACCATATTCCGCCCAACGATCCAATTCTTTTTCTAGAGATTCAGGTATCAGATGCTTCAGAATTTGCGGATATCATCAAAGTAAGAGGGGTGCAAGTTGGTGATTATCGCATCTTGCGGGCTGAGAGTGCAGCAGTCCCCAATGCGATCGCAGCTTTACTGCTGTATATTCGTGACCAAACAGGTAAGATTCCCCATGCCTACTTCGGTTGGGTTGAGGGAAATCCCATACAATATTTACTGCGTTTTATCTTGTTTGGTGAGGGCGATATTGCTGTAGTTACCCGTGAAGTACTCCGGCGGGCTGAAAAGAATCCCCAGAGGCGACCTGGTGTTCATGTCGGAGGTTGAGTAAGCATCTTGAATGATTGAAGAGGAAAATGACATATATTTCCCCAAAAACCCTTACATTGGCAGACTTTCTCTCCCAATACCGAGATAATCCCCGCTATGAGTTGGCTGATGGAGAACTAATTGACATGGAACCCACTGGGCCACACGAAACAGTGGGTGGCAAACTAGCAACCCAAATTGGTATCTACTTTGTTGCAGAACAACTCCCTTGGTTTATTCCCCGCACTTGTTTAATTTACCCCTTTGCAGATACAGCTACAGTTCGTCGCCCTGATATCGTAGTTCTTGATGAAACCGCTCTCAACCGTGAACCTCTTTGGGCGCGAGAGCCTGTAATTACGCTGGGACAATCCATTAAACTGGTGGTTGAAGTTGTTAGCAGCAACTGGGAAACTGACTATGCACGCAAGGTTGAGGAATATGCCCTCTTAGGCATTCCTGAATATTGGATTGTAGATTATCGAGGATTGGGCGGTGTGGCATTTATTGGTAAACCCAAACAACCTACTTTCATTGTCTGTCAATTGGTTGAAGACACATATACTCAACAAAAATATCGGCTAAATCAATCAATTAACTCACCGCTTTTGCCTAGTCTGCAACTTCGCTTAGATGACATCCTGCCTTGTTAACTGTAAGTGCAGAAGAACAGTGAAAAGCTTAGGTGTAGACCGTCGTAGACATCGCCTGCTTTAAAACTATCTGAATGAGTGCGATCACCTTTACGAGAGTATGAATATTCGTGGTGCGTAGGCGTAGCCCGTCGTAGACATCGCCTGTTTTTACACTATCACCAGAAGTGCGATCGCCTTTACAAGAGTATGATTAGGGATGTGATCGCCTGTTTTAAACCTATCACCAGAAGTGCGATCGCCTTTACGAGAATATGAATACTAAGGGTACGATTGCTTATTTGATACAGTTGCTAAGAATGAGATCGCTTGCTTTAATCCTATCAAAGGACTACTCACTAGCTGCTAGCTTATCAAGAATTTCTTCACAATAACTAATAACTTTGCCTGGGCTTATCGTTTTCCAATCTGACCACTGATATGAAGAATCGAAATTCTTAATTTTATCCTCTATGTTCTTCATTTCATCTTGGGAAAGCTTTCTTTCTCGACCATAACCATTGTTTGATAGTCCCCATATGATCGCTATAAATTTAATTGTAATATTTTTAATATCTGTAGACTCCATATGAATTTTTACAATGTCATCCCCATCATCAAGTGCACCTAAAGTACCTAAGAAAGCTCCTCCAGCAAGCCCACCTATTTGTGCACCGAATAATGCTCCTGCCCCTGCTCCAAGTCCTCCAGTGAGCAAACCTGTAATAGCACCGACTATGGCAGCCCCGGCAGCAGCTCCAAGTACACCACCAGTACTCGCAAGCCCTGCACCCCAACCTATCCTGGCTGCAATATTAGCTGATGATTCTATTGTTGTCTTTAACTCTTTTTTAGGTGCAGTTGGATACTCAGCAGCTACCTTATATAGTTCCTTAACATCGTGTACAAAGCCTACAATTATTGCCTGTAACTCTCTCACCATCTTATTCTTGGCTGTCTCCTGAGAGAAGGAATTCTTTTTAGTTGCTACCTGGAACTCTTGTATTTCAGTAATACAGTTAGCTAACATAGAAAGAGCTTCTGTGAGAATTTCTTTCTGTCTATTTTTAAATTCATTTAAACCTTTAGAAAATAAAGCCTGCTCTTCCGAATTTAAAACGCGGTAAATAGCGTCATAAATTTCATTTATCTTTGAAGGTTTATCCCAATGGGCATCGAAAACAATAGTATCCTCAACACCTTGTTTTTTTAACTCTTCTTTCCAGAGATTAATCCGGTTATCAACTATTTTTTGATTGCTAGCTTCTAACTGTTTGCTAGCTTGATTTAAAATTCCTATAACTTTAGGCTGAATATTTACAACCGCTTCAATTTCTTCGATATAAGTTTCATCAGGAACAACACTTAAATTTCCTACATAGAAGACGACGTTACTTTTTCCTATAGCCTGTATTGCATCTAGATCCAAATTCATTTTTTCTTCCCAAGCCTTAGGGAGTTTGTATTCAGGATTTTCATCTATTTGTTGCCGATACATATTGTATGTTTGAGCATAACGAAAACCAGGAGTGTCTATGAAATCAGCTTGAAGTCCTTGATAATAGTATGCAGTACTTTGTTTAGTAACATTTTTTTGATCGCTTACATCCCCAATAGTACTTTTCATTAAAGTTCTGATAAGAGTAGTTTTTCCCGTATTTGTGTGTCCAGCAATTGCAATGCTTATCTTTTGTGATGTCATATTTATCCTCTTGTTTTAATGAGAGATGAGTGAAATAGAAGCGTATTTCTAAAATGTCACTGGCAATTTTGAGAACTTGTAAGGATGGAAGTCTACCTAAAACAGCTTAATACTGGGGAAATTACAGCAGTGAAAAGGGTTGAAAGTCTTTTGTTATATGACTTTGTTCTGAAAATTTGTACCTCATTTACCTGCAATCTGTTGTAAAAACTGTTGGCGACTAAACGCGCACAACCCGAAAGCCGATGCAGTTTTTCTTGCTGTCGTGGGTGTCCCAATTGCGAGCAGCAGAACGGCACTTCATAGGTTCGTCCTTCCAAGAACCACCACGAAGCATTTGATTATTACTACCAACCCATGCACTGCCATCATTTGGCGCTCCCTCATAATTAAAGTGCAAATGGTCGGCACACCACTCCCAAATATTTCCGTGCATGTCATATAATCCAAAAGCATTAGGAGCAAAGCTTCCTACTGAAGTGGTTTCGTTTTGCTTTCGTCCTTTGGGTTCATCTGCAAAGGTTACGTTAGCATCGTAATTTGCTAAATCGCTGGTAATCGTTTCGCCAAAATAAAATGGTGTTGTAGTCCCCGCACGACAGGCATATTCCCATTCTGCTTCAGTGGGGAGACGGTATTTTCTTCCTGTTTTAGCAGAAAGTCTAGCACAAAATTCCATTGCTTCATCCCAGGAAACTGTATCTACAGGATGATCATTAAAGTCATGAAAATTGAAGCTAGAGGGATAGGGTTCAAGATCGCAATTAACTCTAGGTAGTTCTGCTACTAGTCTCCATTGTTCCTGGGTGATAGGGTATTTACTAATAAAGAATGGCTGAACCACTACTTCATGCAGAGGTTTTTCTTCATGGCCTCCTTCCCTTTCTGGTGAACCCATCATGAATTTGCCAGCAGGAATAGCGGCTATTTCTAAAGTGATACCATTTCCTAGATCCTCTACAAAATATTGGGCTTGACACTCTTCTAATTTGATTCTTTTTCCTTTAGTGTCAACGGTCACCACTTCATCAGGTACAAGTTTTAACAAACTTAGCCATTCTATCGGTGTCTGAAGACGTTCTTCCGGTTGTAGCTTCATCCCTGCAAGAATTGCTTGATTTACCCTGTTGCTAACACTGTGATTAAGATTTTGAGGAGGTGTGAGGGAATTTATTGATCTAGCATTTGCATGTTCTGGATCAGTTTTAGTCAACAAATAATAAAGTGTTGCAGCTAGGGCATAGACATCGGTATAACGTCCTTCTCTTTTATTCGCAGAAAACTGTTCGGGCGGGGCGTAACAGGCTGTTGCTGATTTTGTCAACTGGTTTGTTTTATTTGGAATAAAATGCCGTGCTAATCCAAAATCAATAAGTACTGCTTCATTAGTTTTAGCACGAAGCATAATGTTTTGTGGGTTGATATCCCTGTGTAGCCAGGAATTTTTATGAAGAATATTTACTGCTTTGGCAATCTGCTTGATATACCGCAATGCTTTAGTTTCTTCAAGGAAACCTTGTCTTTCAATGTGCTGTCTCAAGTTTTCCCCTTGAATGTATTCCATTACCATACATGGTACTTTGCCCCAGTTACCTCTTTCTTCCTTAAAGAAGTCTTTAAATTCAACGATATAACGTTTTATATAGAACCTATCGTCTTCTTGTATAAATGTACTCAATTCGTATAACTTCTGTATTTCATCCCAAAATCTTTTCTGATAATCATGATAATTTGCTGCTCTTAGTAATTCATCTTTTAAGGTTTTAATAACAACTTTATTATTCTGTTTGTCTCTGGCAAGATAGGTAATACCATAACCACCTTCTCCCAGTTGTTGTTCGATAATATAGCAGCCATTATTCAGTTCTTGTCCAGTTTTCCACATTATATTTACTTTAGATTATCCGACCTATTTAATAAAATAAAATTCTGATAAAATACATGTAAATAATATTTTATACATGATTATTGAAGGAATTTTTAGGTCAGTATTTTACTGATAAAATCTAATTTATTGTTTTCTATTCTCATAAATTTTCTTGCTATTTCTTGTAAATTTTCTATATTAGATTTACTGGCATCATCTAGAGCGTCATTAACATTCAATAAGTCAAGAGATACTTTTTTGTTATCTAAATCTATTTCTGGATATTGTATCTGAAATCGATAATATTGTCTGTTTTGAATACTGTTTTGCAATTTAGTTGACAATAATTGTTCCATTTGGTAATCTACAACTTCACTTTGTCCATTCAAGACCATATTAATCAGCGGGTCTATCCACTTAATTTGTCCCCAGTTATATATATCTTCAATATTCAATTTACGAGACTTTCTTCCTGTTCCTAGCGATACTACTAATATTTCATCTAAAGATATGCTTTCCCCTGTCTTCATCTTATAAGAATTTATTGTCTCTAGAATTGCAATAGAAGTTGGATTATTTGCAAATACTCCTCCATCAACTAATGTATATCTTGGCTCAGAATGATTATAGACATCAAGAGGATAAGGTTTAAAATATGTAGGTGCTGCTGAAGTTGCCAGCGCAGCCTCTTGCATTTTATAGCCTTCACATACTATACGAAAATTTTCAGAATTTTGATATTTTCGTTCTTTTTCTGGGTTACTTGTGAAGAAAAACGGTATTCTTAAGTTTGTAGCATAGCTAGGAATCAAAACTTCTGTCAATGCTTCACTTATATATGTTTCTCCTAAACACTCCTTAATGATTTCTTCTTTTCCTTTTATAGTGTATTTAGTTTGAAACAAATCCGTAGGATTTATATTTTGTATCCCTAGAATATTCAAGCCAGCTTGGACAGTTGATAATCCGATTTGATTTAGAAGATTTTTCTTTCTTCTTTGGAAGATTTTACTTCCTTGGTTTTTATATAGATCAACCAAATCTATAGCTGTAAATTGAGGTGTAGTTTTATCTTGTTTTGGTTTTGTAAGACCCAATGCCAATATACCTCCTGTTGAAGTTCCTGCAATTAAGTCAAATAACTTACATATTGGCTTTTTTGTTCTATCTTCAATTTCCGCTAAAATCATCGCTGGGACAATACCTTTAATTCCGCCGCCATCGATTGATAACACTTTAGCCTTGAAATTCATAGCATTACTCCTTAATATTTACGGTTAGTAAAATATAGTAGTTACATAATCCCAGTTTGCGAAGTTTCCCTTGCTTACACGGGCAACTTTAGCAAGTTAAGTTCAACTTCAGACTTTCGCAAACAAACGAGATCGATCGCCATCATCACTCAATCTAAATGAGTGCGATCGCCCCCTATGCATTTATGCAAATTAAAACTAAGTGATTCTACTAAGCCTAGAAAATAAGCCCAACATTGTCACTAGCGAAATGTTGGGTTTTAAACCTATCAAAATGTGAGGTCGCCAAGATGGGACTACAACCTGACAATCCCCCGATTCAGCGCGGTGACTAGGGCTTGAGTCCGATCGCTAACATTCAACTTACCGAAAATATTATTGGTATGGAACCTGACGGTACTCTCCGCAATATTAAGGACATTGCTAATCTGCTGGTTATTCTTGCCTTTGGCGATCAGGCGCAGTACCTCTAACTCACGATCGCTCAATTCCTCACTACCCATCCGCTCGGCTAGTTTGGCTGCTATAGTGGGCGGAATATATCTTTGACCTTTATGAACAGTGCGAATTGCATCCAAGAGTTCATTCGGTTCAGCGCCCTTGAGGAGATAGCCCTTTGCACCCGCCCGTAATCCCCGATAGATATCTTCATCACCATCAAAGGTAGTCAATACAACGATCCGGGCGTGTTTAAACTTAGCACAGATGGCTGCGATCGCATCAGCACCTTCCATCTTCGGCATTCGCAAATCCATCAACGCTACATCAGGTTGATGTTGATGGAAAAGTTCTAACGCTTCTCGCCCGTCGCCAGCATGGCCGATTACAGTCATATCTGACTCACATTGAAGAAACATTGTTAAAGCTTGTCCCAAGATGGGATGATCGTCAGCAAGTAGGATGCGAATGACATTGGATTGACTCATAATCATTTACTCTCGGTAGACTAACACTGAAACTTCTGTTCCCTGTCCTGGCGAACTCTGAATTGTTAGTTTTGCCCCGATGCGTTCAGCCCGTTCGCTCATAATTAAAAGACCAAAGCTGTTGATAACAGATACACTCCCTATGTCAAACCCTTGACCATCATCTTTGATTTGCAAGCTGCACTGGCTTTCTTGATACACCAGTTCAATTTGGATTTCTCTAGCTTGGGCATATTTGAAGGCATTGGTTAATGCTTCTTGTCCAATGCGGAGTAGGTTATTTTCAACATCTGGAGACAAGGGGTATATCTCGCCTATTAATTGACAGACAATATGTGTATTGGTAGGGGAAAACATCTGAGTGGCGAAGCGATTGAGAGCATTAAAAATGTCGCCGTCCTCCAATAATTGCGATCGCATTGCTTTGATCGAACGGCGTGCTTCAGTTAGCCCAGAATGAGCTAAGTCTCGCCCTGCTTTGATTAATTTCTGTGCTACTTCTATATCTGTCGTCAGTTTTCGTGAGGCGGTGTCTAAGTGGACAATAACAACGGTGAAGGCTTGTGCTAAAGTATCGTGAATTTCCTGTGCCAAGCGGTTACGTTCTGCCAATACAGTTGCTTCTTCAGCCTGCTTACGACTAGTGATATCCTGTATTGCAGCCATCCTGATGGTACGCCCACGATATGACATGACTCTGGCTCTGATCTCAGCCGGAAATGTGCTTCCATCCTTACGCAGACAAACGGTTTCATAAATTCCTTCATCTCCTGAGCGAATCTTCTGCATCACCTGTTCCCGATATTCAGGAGCAGTAAAATCCATCACACGCATACCAAGCAACTCAGAAAGTTCATAACCAAACATCTCAGCACAGGTTTGGTTAGTGTCTAAAAGTATGCCTTGTTCGGTAATAGCGATCGCTTCAAATGTTGCCTCTGCTAATAGCCGAAATCGCGTCTCGCTTTCTAGAAGCGCTACTTCTGCCTGCTTGCGTTCAGCGATTTCTCGTTGTAGCTCCAGGGTACGTTGAGTAACCTGTTGCTCTAAAACGGAATTATAATCAGCTAGGATCTTCTCTGCTTTTTTGCGTTCGGTAATATCAATACAAACAGTGAGCGCATATATTACTTTCCCTGATTCATCAAAAATTGGGGTGCTTAAAACTTCTATAGGGATAGTTTTATTAGGGTGGCGAAACTCCATATTATCAATGTGGACTGTTTTACCTGCCAAAGAATACATAATTGGTAGTTCATCAGTAGGGTATAAGTAGTCAGTTTCAGCTAGATAAATTTGATAATATTCTGCTATTTTTTCGGGTTTGATAGATGGCAATAAGTCTACGCTGATTAATTTTTGCACAGCTCGATTATTATAGTAAATTTCCCCATACGGATCGTTTATCGAAATAGCTACAGGCACAGCATCAAGAAATTGCTTCAGGCGGGTTTCACTCTGCAATAAAGCCTTATTTAAATCCTGCATTTCCGAAAATTTTGCTTGGAGTTGATCCGCCATATTATTAAATGACCTGGCTAATTCCCCCAATTCATCGGAACGCTCTATTTTTATTCTTTTTTCCCATTCACCTTGAGCAAGTGCTAAAGCTGATTTTTTTAAAGCTAGAACTGGTTCAGCAATCCACCGTAAAATCAAAACACCGACAGCTACAGCCACTATCAAAGCAACAATACACAGCACAATAGTGGTGCGGGTATTAGCATTAATTTCTTCCATGAAGTCATCTTCTGGGACGACTACCACAATTAACCAGTCAAGTCCTCGATTATCTTGAAAGGGTAAAACTTGAATAAACTGCCGCTTACCATCTATCGAGAAATATAATTGCTGTGAGCTATTAATTGACTTAAATTGATGAAATTTATTTTTTAAATATTTACTAGCAAATTGTGTTTTTTTATCATTACTATCTATAGCCAAAAATGGCTTAATTCTATTCTCTGCTAATTGTGATTCTAAATTATTTGAGCGGAAGGGCTTTTCATTAGTTGAGGTTGCTACCAATCTTCCAGATTGACGCTCGATAATAAAACTTATGCCTGTTTTAGCAATTTTTAAATTTTGCAGAAAAGTGCCAATTTTGGATAAGTTTAAATTTGAGAGTAATACACCTTGCAAATTGCCCTGTTTATCGTAAGCAGGCTGACTAGCAGCGATGTACAAGGCAATACCAGAATTATGAGGATAAATTTTACTCCAAATTGGTCTTTCTTGTGCTATCGGTTTGTTATACCAATCACGTCTTTGAGTATCATAAGGTTTGCCAAAATCTTTTATTCCCGTGCGTGTGCCTTGTTTATCAGTAGTATAAGTCCGTAAGTTATACTTAGTTGATTTACCAGATGCTCTGATTGTCAAAGAGCCATCAGGAAATATTTCTGCTGAAATAAACTCTTTATTCGTATTTGCAAATCCAATTAGACTTACTTGATTAAATACTTCTAACTGGTCAAAAAAATAATGTTCTAAGACGGTCAAATCTTGTACATCTAATTGACCAAGTTTAATAGCATTAGCATTATTCTGATTAATTTGTTGGGGAGTTTCAAGAAAAGTATGCAGATTCTGCTGAACACGCTGGCTAATTTCACTTAGTAGCCGTGTGGCAATATTATTTACTGCTTTTTGCCCATTTTTGAATGAGAGATAACCTGTTAAACTCACCACCGCTAAGATTTGCAGAATAAAAGGAATAATCAGAACGGTTCGCAGAGAAGGTTTAACGGTAAGAAAAAGAAAGTATTGAAGATATGATATTTTGTTAAACAATAAAATATTCCTTTTATTGTCAAGATTATAAAATTTATTTGAGAAATTAAACTTCCGAAAATTTTAAGTGTCTGAAGCAGAAGTAGTTCAGGCTTTTTTAACTCATCTTGCATTCACTACAGCAATTTTATTTTGATTAATAATGAATGTTTCCTTTAAGTTGTATGGTCAGCACTTTTCTTTGGATAACATATATGAATTTTATGTAGGAGTAAAAATAATTTTTGCATAATCTAGTTCTAAAAAATGCATACACAAAGATTAACCCTAAAAAATCTATCTTAGGATAGATGCTTATTTTATTTTTTAATAAGCAGAAATTATATAACTACAAGACAATCAAAACAATTTCCGCAATCATCTACGACCAAAAACTATAATTTTTTGAGAAAATTGTAATTTCCTGCATTTTCTCAGATTTTCCAACCAGTCTTAAAGGATGTTTGAAAAGTAGTTGCTTGTTATTCCAGGCTCTTATTAATCCCCCCTAACCCACGCCAGTCACTCCAGTTTGCAAGACCAGAATCAAAGTCCCCCTTTTTAAGGCAATACAGTTCACATAAGACCAAAACACTTGTAGAGACGGCGATTTATCGCGTCTCAAAAACCCAAGATTTTGTACTTTTTAAGGGGGATTTAGCAGGGTAATTTCATACGAAAAAAGAAAAATACATTTAAAAAGTATTTTTAGTAACATCAAAATATTCCAAATTTAACCAACGGTTTTTTGGAAATGAGCGTAGTAAAATTTTCAAAATATGTAGGAGTGTTTAGAAATTAATATTCTTAAATAGGGTTATTTTTCTGTTCGCCGATTAACTAACGTAGCGCTAGCTTGGTCAACAGGCATCAGCACAACTTCGTTAATATTGACATGGGGCGATCGCGTCACACAGAAAAATATCACATCAGCCACATCATCTGCGGTCAGTGGGGTCACTCCCTGGTAGACTGTTTTAGCGCGTTCAGTATTTCCGTGAAACCGCACCTCGCTAAATTCCGTTTCCACCATACCAGGGTCAACGGAAGTTACACGTACCCGTGTTCCCAACAAGTCTTGTTTTAAACCTTCAGAAATTGCTCTCACAGCAGCTTTGGTAGCACAGTAGACATTGCCACCGGGATAGGTTTGATGTCCCGCAATGGAACCTAAATTTACCACATGGCCGCGATCGCGACTCACCATTCCCGGAACAACATAACGGGAAACATAAAGTAAACCCTTAACGTTAGTATCAATCATGTCTTCCCAGTCTTGAAAGCTGCCTTCATGCAACTTGTCTAAACCACGACTTAGACCAGCATTGTTAATCAGAATGTCGATGTCAGACCAGGCAGGCGGTAGAGTAGAGATGGCAGATTCGACAGCGTTGCGATCGCGCACATCTAGCTGTAATAAATGAATTTCAGTACCAAATTCTTTAACGAGAGCATCTGCTAGCTGCTGCAAACGTTCTAACCGTCGTGCCGCTAAGATTAGTTTTGCACCCGCACCAGCGAAGATTCTCGCACAAGCAGTACCAATACCACTACTTGCGCCAGTAATCAAAATGATTTGATTTTGTAGGGAATTCATTAGGATAGTTAGAAGTGACGAGTTAATAGTTATGAATTATGAATTAGCACAAGTTTCATAGTTCATAATTTATCATCAGTCGTCTATAACTCCTAGCTCCTAGCTCCTAACTCACGCAATGTGCAACTTATTCTTAGAACCCCACTTCTATTTTTCTCCCCCACAGAGAGCTACGGTGTACACACATCTTTCTAGAAAACCAAAATCGTCGTAGATCCCCCTAAATCCCCCTTAAAAAGGGTGACTTTGAGAGGTTTTTGCCCCCCTTTTTAAGGGGGGTTGGGGGGATCAGCTTGTGGGGCAACTTTAAAAGACTTGTGTTACACCGTAGTTCCCTAGAAGAGTGGGGGTTGGGGGTTAGGTTTGAGAGAAAGTTGCACACCGCGTTAACTCCTGATTATTTCTTCACCACTTGTAGGCGCTGAGTTACCATCGTCATCCCATTACCCCGCAGGATGACAGCAGAAACCCATTGACTACCAGGGGTGGATGGTGCTTGTCCCGTTTTAAACAGTCCACCGGATGTCAATAATTGTAAATCCACAGATGTGGGGTTAAGAAATTTCTCTGGTTGGATGGTTTCCTCTAGCGCCGTTCCTAGGAGAAAATCATCGCCAAGTGGCTCTTGGACGATCGCATCAAAATTATACTTCTGACCAACTTGTACCTGTTGTGGTAATTTAATATCAATTTTGGGTGGCTTGCTGCCAGAGGTAAGTAGGGTACGTTCTGCCAAAATGTCTTGGCGGACAATTTTACCGCTTTCAATGCGCTGACGCGATTTAATCGTGGCATCGAGAGCCAAATTATTCCCACTACCGGAGGGTAAGCCAGTTATTTTCGTCTCTGTTTCGGCAATAATCCCATTGCCTTCCGATTTTGAAGATAGCAGTTTAGTACTGTATTGTAATTTAGGATATCGTTGCCAAAGTGAAACCAAAGACTTTTCTAGGGTTTGGAGGTTTAATCCATCCCCATGAGTGAAAGAGGGGCTATAGAATTGCAACACCCCTTTGACATCACCCTTGCTGGCAGCTGCATCGACTTGTGTTAACAGGTTTTTTAAATCGGTTGGTGCATTTTGAACTGTACCAGTTTGGGCTAATTGCTGTGGTGTAGTGGCTTGAGTGCGTTGCCAACCACTTGTTAAACCAAGGGTTAGCAGGAACGAAACCAGCCAAATACTGGCTGGAAATTTGAGTTGGTGTTTCACGAAAGCAGTAATAATTTTAGTCATTTGCAAGAGTTTACTGATTTGATGAGAGAAAGTCAGGAAATTGTTTTATCTTAGTTAAGCTAGACGCTAAACGGTAGAGGTTTGATGGCAAACGCACCGATACGATTATTAATAGCTGCCAGTGGGACTGGTGGACACCTGTTTCCAGCGATCGCACTGGCAGAAAAACTTCCAGATTATCAAATCGAATGGCTGGGAGTACCCAATCGGCTAGAAACTCAACTTGTCCCTAAAGAGTATCCCTTGAATACTATTGCAGTTGAAGGGTTTCAGCAAGGGTTTGGACTCTCCTCGATTCGCATCTTCGGTAAACTCGCTGGTTCGATTATAGAAGTCAGACGAATTCTCAAACAGGGAAATTTTCAAGGGGTGTTTACTACCGGGGGTTACATTGCCGGGCCAGCTGTCATTGCGGCACGTTCTCTCGGTTTACCCGTGGTTTTCCACGAATCTAACGCCTTACCAGGTAAAGTAACTCGCTTTTTTGGCCCTTGGTGTAGTGCGGTAGCCTTGGGATTTGAAGTAGCTGCTAAGTATTTGCCTCGTGCCAAAAATGTCTGTGTTGGTACTCCTGTGCGATCGCAATTTCTCAATGGGGAAATTAATTCACCTCTGGATTTAGCCATTCCTGATGGTGTTCCCTTAGTTGTCGTCTTTGGTGGTAGCCAAGGTGCAGTTGCGGTTAATAAGTTAGTGCGCGAATCTGCAAAGGCTTGGTTTGATGCTGGTGCTTATGTAGTACATTTAACTGGCGATCGCGATCCCGAAGCAGATAGTCTCAAACATCCACAGTATATAGCCTTACCTTTTTACAACAACATGGCGGCGTTGTTGCAACGAGCAACTCTTGCCATTAGTCGTTCTGGTGCCGGTAGCTTGACAGAATTAGCAGTGTGCGGAACACCAGCAATTTTGATCCCCTACCCCTTTGCCGCAGAAGACCATCAATCTTACAATGCAGACGTATTTACCAAAGCTGGTGCGGCGTTAACACTGAAACAATCGGAGTTGACGGCGCAAGTATTGCAAAGTAATGTGTTGAATTTGTTGCAGTCACCGCAAGAGTTAGCAAAGATGGGTGAAAACGCTCATGCGATCGCAGTTCCCGATAGTGCCGAAAAATTGGCGCAATTAGTGCGTGAGGTGGTGGAAACATAACGTTGATTATTTAGTATTAGAAATTTAATTTCCAAGTTATGAATATCTTATCCAGCCCAAAATTTCGCTTTACAGTAGGTTGTGCTGCCTTATTATTTGTCAGTTTAGCCAGTAGCCATCTATATACTCAGCCAAAAAATAAACAGCTAGCCCAACAAAATCAACCCTTTACTCAGCAAGAAAATTCTGCCTCACTTCCATCACAAATTTCTCTGACTACAAATTTTCAAAATCCTTTTGTTGCTCAACAAGTATCTAATGAAGTTATCGATAAGCAAAACGCTTTTTTATCTCAGCAAAATTTGCTAGCTGCATCTGCACCCTATCCAGTTGTCGATGAGTTCAAAAAATATAAATTTAGTATTAATGGCAGCCAAGTTGTTAAACCAGGAAAACTTCCAAGTAGTAAGGTTAACTTCAATCAAGGAGATTTATTAACTGTCCTAGTTAATACTAGAAAATATTTTCAAGATTACTCTTCAGAAGACCCAGATATTCTCCGTACAGGAATACTTGCAGCTCAAGGAGTAACCATACCAGATGTTCTCAACACTTTGAATTTCATGATTGCTGTGTTAAAGGAGGATATTGCTAATAACCGAGCTACTCGTTTGCAAGATCCTAACTTTATTAATACAAATTTTCGAGTTATAAAATGGTCTCCCTATAACCCAAAAAATAAACAGCAAAAACAATTACGAATTACCAAATATGCTGTCTTTACTCATCCCGGTTCTCGGAAGAAAACCTCTACTTTTAATACACCAATTTATAGCTTAAAAGACAACGCTAATAACGACAAATTCTATACAAAATACACCAAGCAGGATGTGTTGTCAGGTATTTATGAACCAGGTGGTAAAGAATTTGGAAAAGTTACCAGTCTCGCTTATCTAACCCGAAATGGTTTAGAAGAAGCAATTATGGAAGGAACAATACTAATTAATTTTACAGATGGTTATAAGGCATTTTTTAATGTAGACAGAAATAATGGAATGTCTTATATTCGCGGATTGAAGGCAACAGCACAAAAACGTTATTGGTATTTTAGAGAAGTTGATGCTATAAAAGGCTATGGATATAAAATAGATGCAAAAATTTCTATCAAACCCGGAGTTACTTTTGCTGGAGATGTTTTGAATATTGGTTTAGGTAAAGTGGTCGTAATTGAGCATACTCAAGGTGGTCGCAAACATCTGCGAATGGGAGTAATTGCCGATACAGGTGGAGCCTTTTTACCCAATCTTTATCAGCTAGATTTTTTGGCAGGTATATTTAATAATAAAAAAGAATTTGGTCAGAAAATCAGCCAATTGCCTGACTATGCTACAGCATATTTTTTAGTTAAAAAGTAAGAGAATTCAGAACAATAGATTATCCAGTAGCGATCGCCCTAGATCACAAAGACGCGATTTATCGCGTCTATTGCCTTAACCGAACCGTATTGATACCGCTACTATAATTAATTTAAAGGCTAAAATCACGAATTACGAATTATTTAATTTGGCTAATTCAAATAGGATAAATATGTATTTGCCCAAATCGCAGCTTGAGTGCGATCGCGCAGATTTAATGTGTTTAAAATATTTGTCACATGATTTTTTACTGTCCCCTCAGAAATGTAGAGTTCTTGAGCAATTTCTCGGTTACTAGCACCTGTAGCAATTAACCGCAAAACCTCTTTTTCTCTAGGAGTAAGTTCAGTTAAAGTAGATGGTACAGGTGTTGAATGGATTGGTGTACCATTAGAAAACTGAGTTAACAGCTTTTTAACTATACCTGGGCCTAATTGCGTATATCCTTTATAAACAGCACGAATCGCAACAGCTAATTCTTCTGAGGGCGTATCTTTTAATAAATAACCCATTGCCCCATTTTGTAATGCTGCTGATACATATTCATCATCATCAAAAGTCGTCAGTACTAAAATTTTAGTTTTAGGAAAACGTTTTTGAATTTCTTTCGTCGCTGCAACTCCATCCATAATAGGCATTCTGATATCTAGCAATACTACATCTGGTTGAAATTCTGCAACCAAATTAATCGCCTGTTCACCATTTTCTGCTTCTGCAACGATCTCTAAATCTGATTCTAATTCTAATAACGCTCTTAATCCTTGACGAATTAAACCTTGGTCATCTACTAACAATACTTTAATCATCATCTCAACCTCATTAAGGGAATATTAACTGTAATTTTGCAACCAGAACCAGGAGTGCTATTAATATTAAAGTCACCTCCTAATGCTAAAGTGCGATCGCGCATACTATGAAGTCCAAAACCAGTAGTATTTTGCCCTAAATCAAAACCTCTACCGTTATCCTGAATTATCAATCGCAAATTTCCTCTGATCGTAGCGAGTTCTAGTTTAACCTCAGTCGCATAAGCATATTTAGTTATATTTGTCAAAGATTCTTGAGTAATCCGGTAAATAGCAGTGTTGATTTCAGGTGGTAGAGGATATTCGAGGTTAATTTGATAAATTGGTAAAATACCATTGGAGCGATGAAAATTTTCTGCAAGGCTAGCGATCGCACGTTCTAAAGATTGCTCTTGTAAAGGATTAGAACGCATAGTAGAAACAGATTGGCGGACATCGTTTAGTGCTTTTGAACCTAATTCCTTTGCGGTTGCTAGAAATGTCTCAGCCTTACCTGGGTTAGATTGCCATAGTTTTAAAGCAGTTTCTAATTGCAGATTTAAAGCAGTGAGAGAATGTCCTAATGAATCATGAATTTCGCGAGCAATGCGGTTACGTTCTTCTAAGGTAGCTTGATTTTCAATTCGCATCGCATATTCACGGAGTTTTTCATTAGCGATCGCTAGCTTTTCTCGACTGTGCCGTTCAGATAATACTGCATTCATCATCAACAACACAAACACTAAGCTTAAGCCAAATACCAGCGACCAATTTAAGCTAAGAAATCGAAATTTTTCTTGTGCTTGTGATGATGCTTGTAAATTAAATAACTGGTATTTTAGTTGTGTCGTAAATAGGAATAATCCAAAGGATAGAGATGTAACAAATAAACGCCCAGGCAAATTAAATATTAGGCAACTGCGAGTAACTAAAATTATGTAAAGAAAAGGGAAAAGCCGAGCAAATCTTTCACCAAACAATCCAGTTGTTAAAATTAATAAAATTTCAATGGACGTGTATATCACTTTATAAGTCTGGCTACTTCTGGGCAATCTTAAGCCCATTAATGCAAAAAGTATCAAGCTATAAATTGATAGTTCAGGTAATAAATTACAAATTGACAAGTCTGGAAATAAACTACAGATTGTTAGTTCTGGAAGTTTAGGACGAAATCTCCGTAATGGAGGTGGTATAACTGCTGTCAATGCAGTGATTGCCAGTAGTATCCACTCCAGATAAAGTAGAGATGGAAAAGGATGTTTTTTAATTTGAATTGGATAATTCATTGTGGTTTACCTCAATTTATGGATAAATTATAATTTTGGAGGTAGAAGTTAAAAAGGAAGAATTAAAATTTTGAATATTTAAGTGTGTATTTCGCAGCTTCAACTTTTAGTTAAGTCAAAAATTGATAGTAAAAGTGGGCTAGGTAAAAATATACAATCAGCTAAATAAGGATTTGCAAATCAATCATCATAGAAATGTTCATTATTTATAATATATAACTCCTAACTTCCAACTCCTCACTATTTATTGTTAATCAAATTTGTCAAAATTCAATCATGACTAAAGTCATGGGTAGAACCATGACTTTCTCCTCATGTAACTAGTAAAGATAAGTTCTTATGATGGTGACAACCAACCAGGAAAAACCACAAGAAATGAAACTCAAAGCATTATCGCTAGTCGCTGGAGCGATCGCTCTAACTCTAACTGCAACCTCCTTCGCTGTTCATGCCCAAACAGCCTCTCCTTCACCCGTGTTACTTGCACAAAATCCACAAAAAGAAAGAGGCCCTTGGAAAGATTTGGGTTTGACAGATACCCAAAAAACCCAAATTCAGGCAATTCGCCGCGATAGCCGCGCCAAATTTGAAGCAGTTTTGACCCCAGAACAAAAGGCAAAATTAGAAGCAGCTAAACAAGCACGTCGGGCTGAGTGGCAAGCGCGTAAGGCTCAGGGGCAAACAGGTCAAGGTCAACGCCAACCAGGTCAACGTCGAGGAAAGGGTGGTTATGCTGACTTAAATCTGACTGAAGCACAGAAAACCCAAATGCGACAAATTCGGGAATCTGAGAAACAACAGATTCAAGCAATCTTAACGCCTGAACAGCGCCAAAAAATAGAGCAATATCGTCAAAATGCTCCTTCGCGTCGTCAACAAGGGAATCCTCAATAATAATCTTTTAAAAAATAATAGTTTTGGGGTGGGCAATGCTGCCCATCTTATCCAAAATAAATTATGATGCAACCCTTGCTTGCTTCCCCAAATCCCGCTCCTCGCCTGCAACTGGTTTTAAATTTAATCGATCGCGTTGCTGTAGCACAAGGGCGAGATGTTCCCCAAATTGTGGAAATAGAAAAATTACGTTTCCTTCCTACTGACACTTTTGGCAGAACTTGGGCAGATTTCCTCAATGAACACAATTTCCAGCCCTTTACCACCGGTAGCCGTCGTAAACAACTACATGATGGGATTCACGTCCTTACAGGCTATGGTACTGACTTAATTGGTGAAGCAGAAGTACAGGCATTTTTATTAGGAACAAAATTTAGCATCACTAATTTGATGTTGGGATTAGGACTGTTGCGAGTCATCCATAAAAACCTAAGTTCTCGACAACAATTTAGCTGGGCCAGACTCTGGCAAGCGTACCAACGCGGTTGTAATTCTCAATTTAACCCAGATACTTGGCAACCAGAATTACTATGGCACTTACCGTTGACTAATGTTCAGTCCTTATTTTCCATAGTCAAAAATTAACAAGCTTCTTGCAGAAGATGCGGAAAGGGGAAAAACTTCATCCCCTTTCCCTTTCCCTATTTTAATACTTACGCATTGACAGAAAAGACTACATCGTAGTGGCAATACCCTACAGGAAGCTGTAAAGCTTGCCACTAGGTTACTAGACTTTCAAGATAGTATGAGTTATGAGTTAATCACAACTCCTAGCTTGATTAAGATGTCTCAAGAATTCGCAATTGGTAGTAAAGTCCGTGTTGTGGCACTACCACCCTACGTCAAAACTGCTGAACCAATGCCCATGCTGCGCCCCCCTGATGTTATTCACATTGGCGAAGAAGGTATAGTCCTTGACCGCCGTCCCGGTGGATATTGGGGTATTCGCTTCGCTAGAGGAGCTTTTCTCTTAGATAGTCAATACATCGAAAGCATAGATAAACCTAGCGAATCTGACTCTAAGTGATATTTGGAGTAACTAAGAATTGTAAACTTGTGTAAAGTTGTAATTCTGGTTTGCGCCATGATTTCCCGCCGCACTTTTTTAAACATATTATTTGCCAGCTGTATTTCTTTCATCAGCTGGCTGAACTTTATACCTGCTGCTGATGCCCTGGGTGGTAAACTTCCCGCAATTAATCAACCCGCACCAGAGTTTACTTTGCCAACCAATACAGGTGATGGCAAAATTTCCCTCTCTGACTTGCGCGGTAAGTGGCTAGTTCTCTACTTTTATCCTAAAGACTTCACCTCTGGTTGTACTATAGAGGCTCGCCGTTTTCAGCAAGACTTACCCCAATACCTCGCAAAAAATACCCAGATTATTGGCGTAAGCGCTGATGATATTGATTCTCACGCCAAATTTTGTGATTCTGAAGGGCTAAAATTCCCGCTTTTAGCTGACACTGATGGTTCAGTGAGTAAAGCTTACGGTTCGTGGCTTGGCTACTTATCGATGCGCCATAGTTTTATCATTGATCCTGAAGGTGTTTTGCGCGAGACTTTTGTCAAAGTCAACCCAACTGTTCATAGTTCAGAAGTGCTGGCACGATTAGAAAAGTTACAGTCTACAGCTTCTTAGATTTCAATAAACGTGAGTTCGGCAAAAGTAAATAGACCACGCTGTAGGAGCAATTCATGAATTGCCCCTACAACGGATGTGCTTCAAATACATGAATTTCTCTATTGCCATGTTTGAAATTCATCAATAGCGCTACGAATTAAAGAAGTTATTTGAGTGCGACGGGTTTCAAAGTTGGCGGCAATATAAATCAGGAGGATGCCAACTAGTAAGCCTACAACCCATTTTAAAAAGGAGTATTGTAAACTAAAAATTACCGATTGATAGATTGTAGTAATTAAAAAAGTGGCTGTACCAATGTAGAGAAAAGCCCGCACTCGCAAAGCTAATCCAGCAAAAATGGCGATGAGGCTGAAAATTCCAGGTATCCAGGCTGTGTTTTGATTAAATAAAATTGCCCATCCACAAATTAAACCACTACCTAGCAATCTCAAAATATGGCGAGGTGCTTTGTACTCTGGTAGCCTCAGTTGGGTATCTACTTGAGCAATATAAAGCAGTGATAATCCAATTGGCGTTATATACCATAAAGTATCAGTCAGGCGTAAGGAATCAAACCATCGGTAAACAGCCCAATTAATCAACGCCACACTAACATAAGTAAAACGGATATTTTCACCTATTTTTGCTAGGAAAATGTAAAATCCAGCTGCGAGTAACAAGGTAATGGGGTAAGTTTGCAGTCTGGTTTCCCACAAAATTATCAGTGGTATGATGTAGGCGGCTTGCTGCCAAGGTTTTTTAGACCAACCCCAACTTTCCCAAGGTAGGATGTACAGAAAATAGGCTACCACACAGGCGATCGCACCATTCCAAGGAACTAACGGCCCAGCCCAAAATTTTCCCACTGCTGTCTCGCGCCAATAAACCCTCATACCGGCTACCTCTAATAAGCCAAGGTAAACCCACATTTCGGCTATGGTGATTCCTCCCAATATGCTGGGGGAAGTGCGCGAATGTCGTCCTTGAAAGATGGCATAACGGATCAAAAATACTCCAGTTGCTAATCCCACCAAACGGTTAATTGCAATGGGAAGAGGAATGGCAGCCATTAATAAGCAGCTACTCCAAGCCCAATGAATATGGGCAATTCTTTTCAATTCTTGGGGAGTTAGGCGTAAGTAGTTTTCCAGCCAAGGTGACAAAATACGGTAAGCATACATGATACTGGCACCAAGGGCAGACATGGCAATTAATCCATCACCTAATGCTCCTCCTGAAGCTTGTGACATTTGATAGAACAAAAGTTCATAAGCAGAAATGGATACGCCAATGATTCCTAAGTACAGCAGGGGTTTAAAGTTCTCGCGCCGTCGCCCTACGCCAATAATAATTAAAGCTACACCCAAAGAATACAAACCTGTCCACTCGGTGAAGGTGTTCAAACGCAGCAACACACTGAATGCACCATAAATTAATGGCAAAATGTGAAGGCTGCTAGGAAGTTTTTCTAATTGATGTCGTCGTCGCCACCACTCGCCGACAAGTTGAGTGATTAAACCTAAAGCGATATTTGCCATCGCAATTTTAATAGTTGAGCGTTCCCCAAATCCCAACACTTGGGCAATTAACAATTCTAAAGACCACCCGATGCCATAGAATGCCCAATTTGTCGGTTCTCGCCAACTGCGATAAACAATGGCTGTCAAGGTGATTACAGTGGCAGCTAAGTACAAAAATCCCGAAGTGATAAACCCTGAGTAAATCAGCACTGAGTGTAGTGTCAAACTCAACAACTCAAAAGCACACAATGCGATCGCCCATTTATCACTGGCGGCTGCATAATTAAGTGCTAATTCGTTTCCGCGTCGGCTCAAAACTGTCCTGGCTAACCATAGAATTAGGATGGCGATCGCACCTACGACAAACCAACCTCCGAGAACGAGGTGAGGTAAACCAGGTACACCCGTCCACAGCAGCGCCACGATGAAACTCAGAGCAAATCCTTCTGTAATTACCGCAGATAGTTGGTTTCGTAAATAGCGCGTATTTACAAACATTAGCCCTGTACCTACTGCCAAACCAATTAATCTGGTTCCTGGTAACTGTAGAGTAAGTACCTGGGCAACTCCCACAGCCAAGACACTCAAGTAACGGGTAGTAGTCCGACGTTCTCTAGTTGTGCAATTGGCAACACCTGTGAGAGCTATAGGCGTAACTAGCCATAAGGCTCCCAAATAAGCTTGGCTATCAGCGACACCATACCAAGATGATTCTGCATTCATCCACAATAGAAAAAAACTAGCGGCGGCTAGTCCTAAACCGATATCCCATGCACTACGTTGCCATACTCCTCCTTCTACGCTAAATCGCCATTCTGCAACCATCAGAGCTAATAAAATACTTGCCCAGACTTGTTGACTCAGGGTTGGTGCCAGGCAATGAATGGTAGAGCAAAATGTTAGCACCCCGATGATGTGAGTTAGATATACCAGGGGAAGAGATGCGGGGGAACGGCGTTGAGTGACGAATGCCAGAGTGATGGTAGAAAATAATAGATTTAGCGATCGCAATACAGGATTGACAATCGCGATCGTTGTTAAAAAAGCTCCCAGTAAGAGGGTGAGCAGTTCGCCAAATTTAGCTAATTCTCGCTTTTCGGTGCGATGTAGACTATCAGTAAGCGCCACCATCAAAATTATGTAGGGAAATAAAGCTACACCCAGCAAAGCCCAAGGTTCATTTTGAGAATTTGTGAGTTGAGTACCAGTTGCGATCGCTAATTTCTGTAAGCTATCAGGTACTAATCGCCAACCTAGCCAAATCGTCTGTAAACCGATGACGAAAACCGCAGCGAAGTCTAGCTTTAAACTGTGCCGCCGCAAACGACTTCCCACAAACCACAAACCCAAACCACTTACAGCTATTGCTTGCCAAGGATAATTTGTTACCGAAACCAGCCAGCCCAAAAACAGTAGAATCCCACCAAGTTTTTCCCAAAGGAAGAGAGATGAGGGGAATATTACAGTTACTTCCTCTGCTCCCCCTGCTCCCCTGCTCCCCTGCTCCCTACCCCCTACCCTCTCCTGTGCTAACCAAGTTACTAGCCAGCCGCAAATACCAATAGCTAATCCCAACTGAGTGACATTTACCCCAGCAACAAAAATTGCCCGCACTAGCAGCACTATCAAAGCATAAATAATTACGGCGGCAGGTAAACTAATACTTAAGCTGTTGCTATCGCTTCTATCTTCCTCACTGACAATATTAGGCTGTTGGTAATTGTGATAAATAGTAATTATAGTTGTGCCAATCATTGCCACATAGACGGCAATTAAGGGGAATCCTGGCAATTGCCAACCCCAATGCAGATAACTCAGCCCTAGAATATTGGCTAAAGGTAATTTGCCAGTACGTAAATTAGTAAAAATAGCCCGATTTTTGGAGAGTAAAACAGTTATAGCAGTGAGGGTAGTCCAGGCGATCGCAACTGCAACCAAATCCAGAGGATTTTGCCACAATTGAAAGCTATCCATTGCCCAAAAGTTTACTGGAACTAACAAAAGGGTGACAATCAGCAAAGTTTGAGCCGTCAATCTCAGGTTGTTTTGCCTAGTCGCCCAAAAGCTTAATCCCCAAAAACTCAGAGTATAAGCAAATAAAACTCCATACTGTCCCGAAGCAGGAAACCTTTCCCACTGACTCGCAGCCAGTACCCCAGAGGATACCACTACCAGAAATACCCCTAGAAAAAGTAGCCAGCGTACACTCAGTTCTGCCCCCAAGGACTGCAACATTGTACTGACAAAGTTGGGTTCGACTGTTTTTTGTTGTGGTTGTCTACGGCGGCTAGATTGTAAAACTGCTACGGGTAACTCCTGCACGGGATCAGAAGTTAAAAAAACCACCTTTGTTTTAGCTTCAGGCTGGAGTGGCAACACGACCGAACACACCAGAAACTCTTGGCATAGCTGCCTAACTTGGGTATCGGATATTAAACCTAAACGTAGCCATATATCTAGTCCTTCTAGTAACTGAGGATGTGACGATGGCAGTCTAATTTCAAATTTTAGCGGGCGCTCAAGGGGCGATGACATAAGCGGCAGCAGTATCAGTATATACTTTCAGTAGATTTCAATTAAAGTATATTTTGGTTCTAATTGTGCCACTTATTAGGCTAATTGATGTTAACTTTTAACCTAGTAACGATATTCAAATACTAACCGTCTGCTTTTAAAGCCTAGGTGCGATCGTTTCCTTGGTTTAGGTGGATTTTGTTACTTTCCACAGTAAGTTGTTTATCTGCTGTAACTTGGAGTTATAAATTTTCTCAATTCCCGCTTTTAAATAATCAGAGCAATTGAACAAGAATATGTCAGTAAAACCATTAGTAACTTCAGGTAAGCTATTCTTTTTGACAATTTGAAACTGCACCTTGGGATCAACTAAATGACCAAGCATTTGAATCGATGGAATTATGCCACCATCACTAATTAAAAGCGGTTGATTACTTTGACTAATGATGTTAGCTATTTTCGGATATTCTTGGTATTTTTCAGGGAATTGATTCCACCAAATCTTAGCTTGCAAGTTGAGACTACAAGATATCACTCCGCTCGTAATTATCATAAATACAACAAGTAGCCAGAGCTTTCTTTGCCACACTTTAGGAGAAACAGAAGTTAATTTAGTAGTAAGCAAGTAAGCAACAGCTAATTGTATGCCTAAAGTTAAGGGAAGGGTATATCGAGTAGTAGCGTAGCGCTTTTGAAAGACAAAATCCAATATGAATAGGGGAAGCCCTAGCGATCCAATCAAGGTTAAGACAAATAACCAAACTTTTTTAGGTGTGCTTCGACAAAGAATATAAATTGAGTAGAAAATTAGAGCAAAAATAATTATAACAAATGGAAGTAATGCAAACTTAATTCTTCCTGAATCACTAGGACTAATACCCAAATCAAGAAACGCGCGGCTCAAGATACCAGCCCATCTTTCAACTGATCCAAAGAACGTTTGTTTAGCATTTGCCCAAGCTACTGCTTGTGGCTGAGGGTTGGTAATAATAATCCAAAGCCAAGGTACAAAAGTTATAAACCCTGCAAAGAATGAAATTAGGTAATCAATTGTGATTTTATTCAATCGAAAGCGTTCGATTGTAATTACATAAATTCCCTGTGCAAGAGCAACCAAGGCAAAAAATATATGAGTATAAAACCCTACTACTAATGTTGCTGAATAAATCCACCAACTAACCTTTGTTTTAAGGCGCATGGCTCGCAGCATAGCGAAGCTCGACATTAAGATGGCTACTATCCATAAACTGTATGCTCGTGCTTCTTGTGCATACACGACCTCAACAGGTGAAACAGCTACCAAAGCGATGGCCATCCACCCGAATAGTGAAGACCCAAATAATTCTTCACATAGCAAATAAATAAAAGGAAAAGTGAACAGACTAGTGAATGCCGAAAAACTTCTTACCGATGCTACAGAATCACCAAAGTGTTGTACCCAAAACCTAGTCATTAAAATGTATAGCGGCAAAATCTGTGAGTCTTCTACAATAATCCCTTTAATTGTATCAATTGTATTTTTTTCAGAATTGGGATATTGGTATTTACTCAAATCTTTTATAGTAAGCAAACTACCATTGCTTAACTGCTCATTCATTTCTGACTGCATATAACCCGATATGCGTAATGAGGAGAAAACTTCATCACCCCAATAGACTTTTTTGTCAATATTGACGAAACGGACAAATACACCTATTACTAATAGGATTATGATTAAAAAACGTAACCAAAATAGAGAAGTAAGCCAGCTTTTTGACAATTGCTTTCTCATGTAGTTCTTGATCTCCTCAAAGCATGAATGAACGGGGATGGAATTTTATTCTTATCGCGATAAAAGGTTCCATCTATGTTGAAACCTAGAGTTTTTTAAAAGATATATTTATGTAGGTTGGGTGGAGTGAAACGCAACCCAACATTACCACCTCATTTATGTTGGGCTACGCTATCGCTGCACCCAACCTACAAAACTACGCTTCTCAAGGTAGACTAGGTTTAATATTCAGCTATTAAACTAATAACAAAACTGCCAAATATTTTATTTTTCTTTTTTTACTATTTGTTTTGAACATCTTAGATATAAAAGCGACAGTAAATATCTAGATATGCTCCCACAATTTAACACTCAATTAGTGTCAAACAAATTGTTTATGAATATATAAGCCAAAAGTATCCTCTATCCATAGAATGAACTTTAAAAATTTTGCAGATTTTAGCAACAAGATATCATACTAAATGCAATTGGTTATCTGTTGTTTTATAGTATAAATTAAATAATATAGAAATATGGATACGGAGCATCCTAGATTTTTAAATTTACTATTTCGCTGCATTAAAACAGGAATAAGAGAATGGATAAATGTACTGTATACTTTTAGGTCGAAGCAAGCTAGGTGCAGGTTTCGTAGAGAACTGGATTTACGCAAAGGGAAGACATTTATAAAGAGTTTTTGTCTCAGTTTCGTGAATTTTTAAAAAATTGGGATGCTCCCTATAGATATATAGCAGTCTGCTTTGATTTTTGAAATTTATTTGCATGGTTCGCGTTCGCGGAGCGTGTCGCAGACAAGCCTCTCGTAGAGAAGCGCAGCGCAAGAGGTAATAGTCAAGAGGAAAGAAGGCTCTTTAACTCGTACTTTACTTTGCAAAAATCAAATAGCATTTCTACATAATACTTGTAGCGTAGATGTAAAATACTTGTGTGAAAAATAAAAATATTTAATAAAGCTAATATTAAGATATTATAAATATACCTTTGAGTAGGATTTAAACCAAAGAATAGGTTAACGTTTGTTTAAAGCCTCCACATCTTTGCTAAAAGTAGACTCACTCAGCACTACTGAAACATTTAGATCCGCCAAAACTATCCTAATTTTGCCACCGACTCTACTTATTACCATCTTCCAGTAATAGAATTAAGGACGAAGCCTTTGTAAAGCTTTCAACTATCACAAAGATAGAAGCTGTAGTAGTAGATTTGCGCTAAATGTCAGGAAATCTAAATCTGCATCCCAAAATAGACCCTTAGTATAGTAGCATATAAAACGCTTGTAAGATTTTTATGACTTCCCGTATTCGCTTTTTGATGTGTCCTCCTGACCACTACGATGTAGACTATGTGATTAACCCCTGGATGGAAGGGAATATTCACAAATCATCGCGCGATCGCGCCGTGGAACAGTGGCAGAGATTACACCAGATCCTTAAACAGCACGCCATTGTAGACTTAGTACCACCCCAAAAAGGTTGGCCTGATTTAGTTTTTACCGCCAACGCTGGCTTGGTACTGGGTGAAAATGTCGTACTCAGTCGCTTTTTACATAAAGAACGTCAGGGAGAGGAACCTTTCTTCAAACAATGGTTTGAAGAAAATGGTTATACAGTCAATGAACTTCCTAAAGATTTGCCCTTTGAAGGTGCAGGAGATGCACTCTTAGATCGAGAAGGACGCTGGTTATGGGCGGGATACGGTTTCCGTTCAGAATTAGATTCTCACCCTTATCTAGCTAAATGGCTGGATATAGAGGTTCTCTCTTTGCGACTCATAGACGAACGTTTCTATCACCTGGATACCTGTTTTTGTCCCTTAGCAAATGGTTATTTGCTCTACTATCCAGGCGCTTTTGATTCTTACTCCAACCGCTTAATTGAAATGCGAGTCGCACCAGAAAAGCGAATTGCAATTGCTGAAGCCGATGCAGTCAACTTCGCTTGTAATACGGTGAATGTGGACAGCATTGTGATCATGAACAAAGCGAGTGAAGCTTTGAAAACCCGCCTTGCAGAAGTGGGTTTCCAAGTGCTGGAAACACCGCTTACCGAATTTCTCAAAGCTGGTGGTGCAGCAAAATGTTTAACCTTGCGCGTAACGGAACCAGTTAGGGATGAAATTCATGCCAATGTCTCGGTAGAAAGCCGAATCATTCGCATGGAAGGACACTTACTTGATGCTGGCTTAATTAACCGCGCCTTGGATTTGATTATAGATGCCGGGGGAAGTTTCCAAGTTCTGAATTTCAACTTGGGAGAACAACGGCAAAGTACCTCCGCCGCCGAGGTGAAGGTATCAGCACCATCTCATGAGGTGATGGAAGAAATCATCTCTCTATTGATTGATTTGGGTGCAGTAGATTTACCCCATGATGAGCGAGACGCGATCTTGGAACCTGTGATCCAAAATGGTGTAGCGCCCGATGATTTCTACGTCAGTACAATTTATCCTACCGAAGTCCGAATTAATGGGCAGTGGATCAAGGTAGAAAATCAGCGTATGGATGGCGCGATCGCAATTACTCAAACCCCCTCTGGCTTCGTAGCTAGGTGTAAAATACTACGAGATTTAGAAGTTGGCGAACGAGTAATTGTAGATGTACTCGGTATCCGTACTATTCGCAAAACGGAATCGCGCGAACAACGCAGTACCCAAGAATTCAGTTTCATGTCGGCGGGCGTTTCCAGCGAACGGCGCGTGGAATTGGTGGTTGAACAAGTAGCTTGGGAATTACGGAAAATCCGCGATGCTGGTGGTAAGGTAGTTGTCACGGCTGGCCCCGTGGTGATTCACACTGGTGGTGGCGAACACTTGGCCCAACTGGTTCGAGAAGGATATGTACAAGCACTGCTGGGTGGAAATGCGATCGCAGTTCATGACATCGAGCAAAATATCATGGGCACTTCCTTGGGTGTAGACATGAAGCGGGGTGTCGCAGTTCGTGGTGGACACCGCCATCACCTGAAGGTAATTAATAGTATCCGTCGTTATGGCAGCATTTCCAAAGCTGTGGAGGCGGGGGCAATTAAGAGTGGTGTGATGTATGAGTGTGTCCAAAATAATGTACCTTTTGTGCTGGCGGGATCGATTCGGGATGACGGGCCTTTGCCTGATACCCAAATGGATTTGATTCAGGCACAGGAGGAATATGCCAAACACCTAGAAGGTGCGGAAATGATTTTGATGCTGTCATCAATGCTGCACTCCATTGGCGTGGGAAATATGACTCCGGCGGGGGTGAAGATGGTGTGTGTGGATATTAATCCAGCTGTGGTGACTAAGTTAAGCGATCGCGGTTCTGTAGAATCAGTGGGTGTGGTGACAGATGTGGGATTGTTCCTGAGTCTGTTGATTCAGCAGTTGGATAAGTTGACAAGTCCTTATGTTAATAAGGTAGGTTAGGAAAACGACGAACCGCGAAGGCGCGAAGGGCGCGAAGAAAGGAAATGACAAGAGTAGCTTTCAGGGAAGAGTTTCAGGTTAATTGGGTAAGTTTGATTGCTGATTTCTTGTTAGTAGGGATGGTTTTTGGCCCGCCAATTGCTCCCTTTTTGGCTGCGTCTGGAGTGTCTTTGCTTCCTAGGATTGCGGACATCATTTATTTCATGGGTAATCATGTGTGTCCGCAACCAGCGATGGGGTTAGATTTGGCACCGCCATATATTATGGCTGTGTGTATGCGCTGTTACGGCACTGTCACGGGTTTGCTGATTACTCGCCTGCTGTATGGTTTAACTGGTGGTAAAGGATTTTACTGGTTAAGTCAGTATGGATGGAGTGGTGTGGCGATCGCCAGTGTGCTGATGATGGCTTATCCTTTAGAATTGGCAGCACAGATTTTCGGTTTGTGGAGTTTTAATAATTATCTGGTTACACCTTTTGGGTTGATTACGGGTTTAGCGTGGGGATTGTTTGCTATGCCCATTTTTCACGGGTGGCGGGGTGCTAAAACTAGTTTGGATCGATTTTAGTCTTACTCCTAATTTCTTCTTCAAATCAGTATCCCAGCAATACAAGCGGTGATAAAACCCGCCAACGATCCGCCAATCATCGATCTTACTCCCATACGAGCTAAATCATGTTGGCGATTAGGTGCTATCCCAGTAATACCGCCAATGGTAATGCCAATTGAACCTATATTTGCAAAGTTACATAAGGCGTAAGTCGCAATAATTACTGCACGTTGGGAAATTTTACCACTTTCAATTAGTGCCTTCAAATCCAAAAAAGCAATAAACTCATTGAGAATTGTCTTTGTACCCAACAAAGCCCCCACTTGCTGACAATCAGCCCAAGGTACGCCCATTAACCACGCTACGGGAGCCATAAAAATAGATAAAATCAGCTGTAATGACAGTTGCGGTAAACTCACAAATGCCCCCAACCATCCCAGGAGTGCATTTAAAGCAGCCAATAATCCTAAAAAAGCGATAATTATTACCCCAACGTTAACCGCTAGTTTCACGCCGTCAATTGCTCCGGCTGTAGCAGCATCAATTGCATTTACATAATTGGTTTTTACATCTACCTTTACTTCACCAAGCGTCTCTGATACTTCTGTTTCTGGATACAGCAATTTTGATACTACCAATGATGTGGGAGCAGTCATAAAAAAAGCAGCAATTAGGTGTTCTGCTGGTATCCCAAAAGAAAGATATGCCCCTAGTACTCCACCTGCAATTGTGGCAAAACCACCCGTCATCACGGCATGAAGTTCTGATTGCGTCATCTTCGCGATATAAGGTTTAACCATCAGTGCTGACTCTGTTGGCCCTAAAAAGATGTTACCCGCACAGGATAAAGATTCAGAACCCGATGTTTTCAACGTCTTCGTCATTACCCACGCCATCACATTTACCACTCGCTGTAAAATGCCGTAGTAATATAAGACACTGATAAAGGCAGAGAAAAAGATAATTGTTGGCAGCACTTGGAAGGCAAAGAAATGATCCTTAAAATTTTCTCCAAAGACAAATTTGGCACCAACATCAGAAAATGCTAAAAATTTGCTGACAAAATCTCCCAGAAATTTAAACACAGTCAAACCCCAAGGAGTTTTAAGAATCACGATTGCCAATGCAAATTCTAATCCCAAACCCCACGCCACTATGCGCCAACGCACTGCTTGACGATTAACCGAAAAAGCGTAGGATATACCGATAAAAACTAAGATTCCTAACGCAGAGATGGCGCGTTCCATGTTTACTCCCAAAAAGGTATCGCTAAGGCACTTGGACACAAAGCATACACAAAAATCTGCCTTATTTTGTGGCTTTGTAGTCAATTACTAGAGTTTTGATGCTGTAAACAAGAAATTAGCGATCGCAAATTCATATCTTGTTACAAATTATCTCCCAAGCCTTAGAGAAAACCCTGATGGGTTGCAAGCATTTATTCACATTGCTTTGCAAATTGTCTCTAAAATTACCCTACTCTCCGTGGGTAGCCAAAGCTGAGATGGCTACCAATGAGTGTGTAGAAATCATCTGGCGCATGTGCTGCGCCCCCTGCACAACTTGGAACTTTGCACTTATCGCTAACAGTTTGAGCGATTTTGTCAAGCTTGATAACGTGTGGTGTCATGTCCCATCCTTCGCCACCATAGCTGCTTGTGATTTTTTCAATATTATGCAAAACGACCACTTCCAGCCGCCAGCCATTGATTTTGCACTCGCCCAAGCGATAAATTTTAGACAATGCTGGATCTGATAAAGCTAGACGTAGCTCTCTTTCTATTTGCACAAAGTCAGGCTTTTCCGGCCTCATCTGCAAGTAAGCAAGCAGTTCTGCGGCTGATTTGCCAGTTCTAAAAAACACCGATGAGTAACCGTCTCCGCCAGAAACGACTCTCCAATCAACTAAGGTGAGTTCTGGTGACTGCGCCAGCGTCATAATTAGTGAGGTGTCAGCTTGATTATGCGTGCCAGTTATCCCACCATAACCACACTCAATGCCAAATTTGCGATCGCAAACACCAATAATTTGCCAGACATAATGTGCAACAGTAACTATAGGTTCATCTCTTTGTATACCCGACATAACTTCAGCATAGTTGCTCTGGTCAACATACAAATCGTAAGAACCTGGAGTATTGGCATCTCCACATGGCGCATTGATTAATTTGCCAACAAAATTGCAGTGTTCAAAGCCAAGCAGTGGATGCTGGCGCACCAAAGCAGCAAGGCGTTTAGCATCAGACGGAGCAAAAGTAGCGTTGAAATAGTAATGAGGCCCTTGGCCGCACTCATTAATTTCCCAGAACCAATCTTGAAATATACCCATACTAAAGCATCATTTTTTATCAAAACAAGTACAAAAACTAATTACTAAAAGTACGAATTTTTTGCCGCATTTCTGTATTTATTTGTCTTTCACAACCCCATAACTGTGCGATAATGTGCTTCAATTTGCGCGACGGTTTCAGACTTACGCTTTGTCTCCCATTGACTGCGATTAAATAATTCTTTTCGCAATTCATCAACGTTAATTGTGGTAACTTTACCATCAGCAACAATTTGCTTGCCATTAACCCAAGCACTATTAACAACATTGGTAGGACGGCCTAAAACCAATAAACCAATGGGGTCTGTACGCGGAAGCAATGATAAATTGGTGAGATCATAAAGTACTAAATCTGCTTGTTTTCCCACAGTAAGGGAACCGAGTTTGTCTGCCAAATTCAGTCCCTTCGCACCTCCTAAAGATGCCATTTCTACTGCTTGTCGGGGCGTAATCCAGTATTGATAATCTGAGTCTGTAATATTATGTAAAATAGAACCCATTTTGATTGCTTCTAGCAAATCTTGGGAGTCATTACTAGAAGCACCATCACAACCAAAAGTTACATTTACTCCAGATTGACGATATTTTAAAATTGGGGCAATGCCACTGCCTAAACGCAAATTACTTAAGGGATTATGAACAACTGTAGATTCAGTTTCGGCGAGGATGGCGATATCCGCATCATTTAACCAAACGCAATGAGCTAGAGTTGTGCGATCGCTCAAAAACCCGATTCTTTTCAAATGTTCTACAGCAGTACAACCATACTTTTGTTGGGCGAGTTTTTCCTGTGCCCTAGTTTCGAGTAAATGGGAGTGACGACAAAGATTATAGCGATCGCTTAACTCGATACATCCCGTAAATAAAGCATCAGTACACAATTGTATTCCCGTTGGTGCGACCAAAATATTTACACCTTCATCCGGGCGATGAAACTGTCTCACCGCCTCTTCGATAACTTCCAATGTTGCCGCAGTTGAGCGATGATAAGGTTCATGAGTTCTTGCTGATTCTCCAGATGGAATCCCTGCACTAAGGGATTCATCTTGAATTAAGGGGGCGATAAAGGCGCGAATCCCAACTTCTCTGTAAGCGCGGGTTGCAGTGGCGATCGTTTCTAACTCAAGTCCGGGAATTAACACTAGGTGATCTACTACACTCGTACCGCCAGAAAGCAAGGTTTCTACCGCAGTACCCAAGGCGCTGAGATAAACCTGTTCAGTGTCCAGGGGGGCAAAATCATACAGTTCCGCCAACCACAATTCTAAAGGCAAAACTGACATGATTCCCCGTTGCCACATCTCTGATGAGTGGGTATGGGCGTTGAAAAAACCAGGTAGCAGCAGTTTATTTTTGCCATCTATGACAGTGCCGATTACTGGTAGATTGGGGGCAATGGCTGCAATTGCCCCATCTACAATCTGTACATCTACCGTCGCATAATCATCACTGGCGGCAATTAAAACATTTTGAATAGTAAAATTTACCATATTTAACCTTGATTAAGTAATTGTATTTTCAACTGAATTTCAAGTTACAAGATAGAAAATGGTGTTGGGTATTGCAATTTTATGAATTTGCCTTTTCGGACATTGGGAGTCTCACCAAATGCGTGGACAGTGAATGATGCGATCGCAGATATCACTCGTCCTCAAAAACCCCCACAACCCGTTATTTTATCAACAGAAACTAAAACCCTGCGTTTAGACTTGGCAAAAGCCGCTATTCTCGTCATTGATATGCAAAACGACTTCTGTCACCCTGATGGCTGGTTAGCGCATATTGGCGTGGATGTAACTCCAGCACGTCAGCCGATTAAACCTTTGAATAACTTACTTCCAGAACTTCGTGAAGCAGGTGTTCCAGTCATTTGGATAAATTGGGGGAATCGTCCCGACTTGCTCAATATTAGTGCTGGTTCGCGTCATGTCTATAACCCCACAGGGGCAGGCGTGGGATTAGGCGATCCCCTACCAAGCAATGGTGCAAGAGTACTAATGGCGGGTAGTTGGGCCGCGGCAGTAGTAGACGAACTAGAACAGCTTCCTGAAGATATTAGTGTGGACAAATATCGCATGAGTGGGTTTTGGGATACCCCATTAGATAGTATCTTGCGGAATCTGGGAAGCACAACATTATTTTTTGCTGGTGTTAATGCCGATCAGTGCGTGCTAGCTACCTTATGTGATGCCAATTTCTTAGGATATGACTGCGTGTTAGTTAAAGATTGTAGCGCTACTACTTCGCCTGAATATTGTTGGCTAGCAACGTTGTACAATGTTAAACAATGCTTCGGTTTTGTCACTGACTCCCACGAGATTTTAACAGCGCTGCAAAAGAATGAGGAGTGATTAGATTTTAGATTTTTCCTTCAATCCAAAATTCAAAATTGGTTGAATGAGGAGTATTTAGTGTTTAGCAATTAGTGATTTTGTCATTTATACAACTTAAAACTTACGCATAACCCACAAAGTAGAGGCAATTAATTCATGAATTGCCCCTACCTGAAAATCTTTTTTACTGGCATTGTTTGCGTCATTTCTGACAACTCATAACTGAATATTCAAGACTAAGATTTTAGGAATTTTCATACCCATCGATAACTTTAGAGGGGATAAATAAATGTACGCTACTCGTTGTGTAATTCCGGTTATCAAGTCTCCCAAAGATTACCAAGTATATCGCATTAGTCCCAATGACTCTAATCGATTAGCAATTATTTTCGATTCGACAAATGCTAATACTTCCTTAACTTGCTGTATAGAAATTTTTGATGTCGGTGGACAAACACCGCCAAATCGCCATCAGTGGGCGGTGGAAATGTTTTTTGTCCTCAAAGGCGAAGCGATCGCTATGTGTGACGGCAAGAGTGCCACGATCAAAGCTGGAGATAGTTTATTAGTGCCTCCCACTGGGACTCATTTGATTAAAAATACTGGTTCTACTCGCTTGTATACGTTGACTGTGATGGTTCCCAATGAAGACTTTTCGGAATTGATTCGCAGTGGCATTCCGACGGAGTTAGATGCAGAAGATATGGCTGTACTGGGGAGATTCAATACTTTGATGCCCTGTTAAATTGAAGAAGAATTCAGAAGTCAGAATGGGCTAAACGCCCCGCTACCGCTAACAGGAGTCAGAATGAATCAGTGGGGGATTCAGACCCGCCACTGAATTGTTGCACCACTAAATCAAGTATTTAGTGGGGGTCTTAAACTAAAAAAGTGGAGAGTTATCTTATTCCCAGCCTATGACTGGGAATAACTAATGTGATGTTCCTTGTTTGGAGAGTTAGCTACGAACTTTTGTGAGGATTTTTTGTGAATAAAACGAAGCCGATTCTTCGTTTTTGGAACAATCTTGTGCAAACTTAATCAAATGATGTCCCACAAGTCCGACGTGAATCAAGTTTTCAATATCACCTGCTTTCAGCGCTGGCTTGGCCATTTTCCAGAAAGTCTGACGATAGTTACTAAATAAGCCTATCCGCAGCAAAATATTAGTTAAATAAGTTAAACCTTTACGGATATTAGCCCCAGAAGTGCGAGCAGGACTGTTAGGTACTTCGATGCGATTTGGATAGGTGTGTTCCATATTGTAAGCAAACCGCTCATATAAAAATTCCGGCTCATAAGCAGTTGTGATGCAGCGCCGCCACATCTCGACAACTTGCTCGTAGGGCATCAAAAACTCAACATTTGATTCCCGGCTTTCATCAAATAAAAGTCGTCCTTCTGCTTCTAACCTCCGCCATAACGGAGTTCTAGGCAATGCATGAAGTAGATTAATTGTCAACATAGGAATTTGAGATGCCCGAATAAATTCGATAATTCGGTCTGCTGTTTCTGGTGTATCTGTATCTAACCCGATAATGATTCCTGAAACTACTTCCATGCCATAGCTATTTAAAACCTGAATTGCCTTTAAGATTGGCATACTCAGATTTTGATCTTTAGAAATAGCATGGAGAGCATCTGGTTCAGGTGTTTCGATACCGCAAAAGATTGTGCAGAAATAGGCTTCGCGCATCATCTCCAGCAGTTTTGGACTTTGGGCTAGGTTGAGGGTTGCTTCACAGGCAAACTGGATGGGGTAGCCATTGCGTTTTTGCCAGTCAATCAGGTGAGGAAGTAACTTCATGGCAGCGCGGCGATCGCCAACAAAGTTATCATCGACAAAATACACTGCCCCCATATTGCCAGATTGTAGCATTGCATCTAGCTCGGCAACCACTTGCTCTGGTGTTTTCATCCGGGGACTGTTGCCATAGAGTTCTGGAATATCACAAAACTCGCAGCGATAAGGGCAACCACTAGAAAACTGCACATTTGCTAAGAAATAATCATCGATATCCAGCAAATGATAAGCTGGAGTTGGGAACTCTGTTAAAGGTAAACGTTCTTTCGTTTCAAAGCGGATTTGCCTTTGAGGACGTTCTAAGTTTTGGTCTAGATACTCGATCATGCGATCGCTAGCATCTCCCAACTCACCCAAATGTAAAATGTCAAATTCAGGATAATATTCTGGACACCCAGATACCGAAGGGCCACCCACCACTGTGATTTTCCCGGCTCGATGGGCAAGTTCATTAATTTGATTAATCTGTGGTTTTTGGATATGCATTCCACTCACAATTACCACATCAGCCCATTGGTAATCAGCCCTGGTTGCTGATTTGACATTCTCATCAATAAACCGCACTTCCCATTTTTGAGGTAAGTAGGCAGCCACAATTAAAATACCTTGGGGTGGCATAAAAGCCCGGACATTACCCATCAGTGGGTAGGCGTAATGAAAAGTACCAAAGGAGCGGCTATACTTAGGAAAGATGCAAAGAATGCGTCGATGGTTCGATGGAACGTAGCTGGTTCTCTTAGTGTTAGAAGCGGTTTTGGAATCGGCCGCTATATAAGTTGGATTCTCTAAAGACTTAAGATTTACGGTCATCGCAAATTTCACCCCAGAAGACTGAGCAGTTAATTTGACAATTTATTGACACAATTCAGTTGTAATTCCAACTAGCTTACCGCGATCTTTCAGAAGTTTTTAACCGTAAAATATAAAATTTCTCCTAGAAGGGCATGTTCGCCCTTTCTCAGAATGCAGTTTTGCAATTACGGATGCGTTTGAGTCGCCAGATTCTGGCTTATGAGTTAATTCATCTAGAATGCTTAGGAAAAAAGTAATTACCGATATAGTTGGTTATATGTTGGTATTTTGGTATTATTTTACCTAGCATCAATTTTATGGAAGAAATTTCTCAAACGCCTTTTCTATGAAAAGAAGACAAATTTTTGGCTTATTGGGTATAGCAGTTGCTGGTTTGCTCCTGGCAATTGGTTTACCGTTAGTTAATCCTTTTCCGGTAATAGCACAGTCAAACAGCACTATCCTCGTCTCCGCAGCCGCCAGCTTAAAAGAGGCACTAGAGGAAATTAAGCCTTTGTACCAACAAAGTAAATCAGATGTCAATATTACTTATAATTTTGGGGCTTCTGGTGCCTTGCAACAACAGATTGAGCAAGGTGCCCCAGCAGATATCTTTATTTCTGCTGGCAAAAAGCAAGTGGATGCCCTAGAACAAAAAGGACTTTTGGTAACAGGTAGCCGTGCTAACTTGGCAAATAACCGTCTAGTCTTGATTGTGGCTCAGGATGTTGTTGGCATCACTAGCTTCTACAATTTAACAGATAGTAAGATTAAAAAAATTGCGATCGGTGAACCCAGAAGTGTACCCGCCGGTCAATATGGGGAGCAAGTCTTAAAGAAATTGAAACTTTATAATCAGGTAAAGCCCAAATTAGTCTTTGCTAACAACGTGCGTCAAGTTTTAGCAGCAGTAGAAAGTGGTAACGCTGAAGCGGGTTTAGTTTATACTACTGATGCCAAGATTTCCAACAAGGTAAAAGTCGTAGTTGCTGCTGACGATAAGTTTCACTCACCAATTGTCTATCCAATGGCAGTAATTAAAAGCAGTAAAAATATTCCAGCAGCCAAAGAGTTTATTCAATTTTTATCTGGCAGTGAAGCCAAGACAGTACTCAAAAAATATGGGTTTCTTGTAAGTTAGCAAGAAGCTTAAGAGTTCATTTAAATAAGTGTTTTGCTGTGACTTGAGGCACTTTTAGATCCCCCTAACCCCTTTTAAAAGGGTTGGGGGATATTTTGTGCATAAGTTTTAAAGGAGAATAACCAATGCCCAATGTCCAATTCCCAATGCCCCATACCCTTTAATACAACGACTTAATCCACTGCCATTCCTGCGTTAAACCCTCTCTTAGAGAGACTTGTGGCTGATATCCCAGAATTTTCTGCGCTTTAGATACATCAGCAGCAGTGTGGCGTGCATCTCCCATCGCTTTTTCTATGTGGTTTCTTTTGATGGGTTTGCCAACGATTTCTTCAATCGTATCTAAGACTTCTGCTAAAACCACCCTGCTACCACCACCGATATTAAAAATTTCTCCCACTGCTTGGGGTGTGGAAGCAGCCGCTAAATTGGCCGCCACTATATCACCAACAAATGTAAACTCCCGCGTTTGCTGTCCATCGCCGTAAATAGGAATCGCCTCATCCTGCAAAATGGATTTAAAGAACTTATGAAATGCCATATCTGGGCGTTGTTTAGGCCCATAGACTGTGAAATAGCGCAATGATACAGATGGCACACCAAAGTTTTTGTGATACAGTCTGCACAAAGTTTCAGCCGCTAGCTTAGTAATGCCATAAGGAGAAACAGGTTCAGGGCAAATTCCTTCGTGAGTGGGTAAAGTTTCTGCATCACCATATACACTTGACGAAGAAGCAAACACTAATCTTTTCAAGTGTTTTGCATCTTTAGCCGCTTCTAGCAAAACTTGCGTAGCATTAATATTTCGTTCTGTGTAACCTCGAAAAGCCTTACCCCAGCTTGCCCTGACACCTGCTTGTGCTGCTTGATGGTAAACGACATCAACATCTTTTAAGAGTTCCTGCCAATCTAAAAACTGAATATCTGCTTCAATTAATGTAAAATTAGGTGAGCTATGTAAGTGTGCAACATTCTTACGCTTTAACATAGGATCGTAATAATCATTGAATTCATCAATCCCAATGACTTCTTCCCCTTGTTGTAGCAAGATGTCTACGAGGTGAGAACCAATAAAGCCTGCTGCTCCAGTAACGATAATTTTAGCCATGTTAGCTATTTTTTGCTATTTTCATAAATTTCTATATTCACAGGTTAGTACTTGTAATCAATAATCGTCATTACTTAAGCTTGATTTTTAATCAATTATTGTACTGTTTTAAACACAAGTATTACTTAAATAAATATACTTATAATCTAATTAATTCAAGTATATTTGTTTGGTTATTGTATGACAAAATTGACTAAGCAAATATACTAGTTGACAGAATTTAATCTTGAGAATAAAAGCAGTTGAAATTCCAATCACGAAATGGTCTTAAAATCCAATACGGTTCAGTTAGCGATAAAAACCTTAAGCTGCGTAGGTTTGGTTGAGGAACGAAACCCAACATTACCACCTTATTTATGTTGGGTTGCACTTTGCTTAACCCAACCTTGTATCTTAGAAATAGTAGTAGACCATCCCAACCTTGGTCATTATAGACCGTTTTGTAGCATGGGTTACTACAACAATATTCTAGACAGAACTTGAACAGTCGCCGGGGTCAAAGCTTTAAAGACTGAAAAATTAGATTTTTATGAGAAATTTGTAATAGAAAACATCTCAAAAGGGAATAACTATGACAGTCAATCTACAAGGAATATTACAGCAACCGGGACAAGGTTCTTCATACTGGGTGCTTGGGGATTTGTATACTTTTAAGGCAGTGGGTGAAGAAACTGGTCAAGCTTATGCTCTAGTTGAGATTACCGTTCAACCACAAAACGGTACACCTCCCCACATTCATAGTCACGAAGACGAAGCTTTTTATATTCAAGAGGGAGAATTGGAATTTCAGCTTGATGAGCAAATTATCTTAGCAACTCCTGGAACTTTTTTCCACTCTCCCAAAGGTCAACTCCACAGGTTTTCAAATATTGGTGCAAAGCCAGCAAAATTACTTTGTTGGTTCACACCAGCAGGGTTAGAGAAGTTTTTTATGGAAGTAGGTGTGCCAGCCTCAGAGAGAATGCAATTACCTAGCGTTAGTCCCGCAGATATGGAAAAAGCATTGGCTGCTGCTTCTAAATATGGTCTTAAAATTATTCCGCCGTCTGCTGTCTCTTCGCAGATATAAGCTAATATAACTATAAGCGATCGCAGTTAGACACCAAACAACAGTGCGAGAAAGTCTCAGAGGAGCGATCGCTAACGAACCTAATCAACATTTCTATTGGAGCGTTTCAATATGAAAACGCTTAAATGCTCTAGCTGCTTCTGGAATTAGCTCAATGTACCAATGCCCATTTGTTTCATCTGCAAACCAACTAATTATTGCAAGTGCTGGTTGCCCAAATTCATCATCTTTTACTCCAAAGAATTGGCTGAACTTTCCACCTAAATGACCAATTTGGCCAGAAGAGTCACCATCATATCCCGCCGCTTCAGATAACTCCCAAGTGCGTAATCTGCGATTGTCTTTCATAAAGTAACAATGCTGATACAACTTATTCAAGATAGCTTGGTGTCCCGGAGTCAATCCTTTATAAATTGAGTGGAATGCCTCTAAATATTTTTCTTCTGAAGGAATATAACGTTCAACATCTTTCAACACTCTATTCTTCCTCTTTTGATTAGAAAATTCGCTGACAATGAGTAAAATATTATAGTTTGCCCTCCCTACTTCCTTGAGGGTGGGTGCTTCTGCAATAACCTTAAAGAATCGTTTAGAGGCATTTTAGCTTCTACTTGCAGAAATGTCTTACCAAGGATACCTGTATTTAATATTACCCGGAGAAATGTATTTTATTTAACCGCGATCGCCAGTTAAGATTTTAGAACTCTTAATACCATTCTCAGCACACTAGAGGATTCATAATCCATAATCCAAATATTGATCCCAAGGAAAAGTGTTGACTTATGTGTATAGAATTTGGGCGGGAAATCTGCGGCAATCTTGACACGGCAGAGTCACGGGAATGGTTAGTTACTAACGGTATTGGTGGTTACGCTTCTGGAACTGTGGCTGGTTTATTGACGCGCCGCTATCACGGACTATTGGTAGCAGCATTGAAACCACCTTTAGGTCGTACCTTACTACTGGCAAAACTAGATGAAACTATCCTGTATGACAATCGCTCTTATTCTCTAGACACCAATCGTTGGGCTGATGGGACTGTCAGTCCTCACGGTTATCAAAATATTGAACGTTTTTCTCTGGAAGGTACAATTCCCTTATGGCGTTTTGCTGTTGCCGATGCCTTGTTAGAAAAACGGGTGTGGATGCAACAAGGTGTTAATACAACTTATGTGCAATATACTTTGCGTCGTGCCACGCAACCTCTGAAGTTGACCCTCAAAGCAATGGTCAACTACCGCGATTATCACAGCGACACCCAAAGCAATGGCTGGAAGATGTCTATTGAGGAAGTCGAACAAGGGATTTGTGTAACTGCCTATCCGGGTGCTGCGCCAGTGTATTTATTGAGTGATGGTGGTAGCGCATCTGTCGCCGACAATTGGTATTATGGCTTTGAATTGGCTGTTGAACGCTATCGGGGATTGAGAGATAAAGAAGACCATCTCCACGCTGCGACTTTTGAAGTTACACTAAATCCTGGGGAAGCGATCGCATTTATAGCCAGTACAGAAAAGCAAGCAAATCTCAATGCCGAGGCTGCACTTAAGTTACGTCGCGCTCAAGAGCAGAAGCTAACTGGAATTTGGAAAACTAATCAACCCCTCAAGACCAAGGAATCGCCTATCTGGATCAAGCAACTAATACTAGCTGCTGACCAGTTTATTGTTGACCGTCCAATGCCAGAAGACCCCTACGGTAAAACTATCATCGCTGGTTATCACTGGTTTAGCGACTGGGGACGCGACACGATGATTAGTCTACCTGGTTTGACAATTTCCACTGGTCGTCCAGAGGTAGCACGCTCAATTCTTCGCACCTTTGCCAGATACGTAGACCAGGGAATGTTGCCAAATCGCTTTCCTGATGCGGGCGATCAACCAGAATATAATACAGTCGATGCCACTCTCTGGTACTTTGAAGCAGTCCGCGCCTACTACAGTGCTACAGATGATGATACTTTGCTTGGTGAACTCTTTCCCATACTTGCAGAAATCATTGATTGGCACTGTCGCGGTACACGCTACAACATCCATCTCGATGCAGCCGATGGCTTACTTTATGCAGGCGTTGCAGGTGTACAACTGACCTGGATGGATGCCAAAGTTGATGATTGGGTAGTTACGCCCCGAATTGGCAAACCGATTGAAGTTAATGCCCTCTGGTATAATGCTTTACGGACAATGGCAAAGTTTGCCCGTCACCTTGGTAAACCACACCAAGAATATGAGGCAATGGCAGACCGGGCGAAGTATAGATTTTCTCGCTTCTGGAATGAAGAGGCAGGTTATTGCTATGACGTTCTAGACAGTCCTGATGGTGATGATGCAGCATTGCGACCTAACCAAATATTTGCTGTTTCGCTACCAGAAAGCCCGTTAACACTTGCCCAGCAGAAGAGTGTAGTGGAAGTTTGCGGGCGATCGCTGCTGACTTCTCATGGATTGCGATCGCTAGCGCCCGACCATCCTCAACATCAGGGTAAATACGGTGGTAATCAGTATCAACGTGATGGCGCTTATCATCAGGGGACAGTTTGGGGTTGGTTATTGGGACCGTTCGTTCTAGCACACCTGCGCGTCTACAAAAATCCTGAGCAGGCTCGTCAATTTTTGGAACCAATAGCTAATCATCTCACTGCACATGGTCTTGGTAGTCTCAGCGAAATTTTTGATGGTGATGCCCCGATGACTCCACGGGGATGTATTGCCCAAGCGTGGACAGTGGCAGAGGTTTTACGCGCTTGGTTTGCAACAGAGAGTTGATGCAGGGAATCTCTGGCTCTGCAAAGTCGATTTTGTCAAGAATTTTTAAGAAATTAACATCCTTCAGAAAAGGAAAGACGTAATGCTGAAGTAATCCTCAGAAGTTTATAGACACGCCCTAGTGTTAGGAGGAAATTATGCCGTCAGGAATGATGAGCAAAGGCGAATGGACAACTGATAGGACAAAATCAGATCCTAGCGGTAAGTTCAATGAAACGCCGACAACGTTTCGCGATCGCATAACCGCCGATGGTTCTAGTGGGTTTAAGGTAGAAGCAGGACGCTATCACCTCTACGTTTCCTTGGCTTGTCCGTGGGCGCATCGCACTTTAATTATGCGAGAACTCAAAGGTTTGAATGATGCCATCTCAGTCTCTATCGTTGATCCGATTATGAGCGACAAGGGATGGATGTTTTCTGAAGCACCGGGAGCTATTCCTGACTGGGTGAATCACACTCAATATTTGCAAGAGATTTATCTGAAAGCCGATCCCAAATACACAGGACGAGTTACTGTTCCGGTGTTGTGGGATAAGCAAACTCAAACAATCATCAATAACGAATCTCGCGAAATCATGCGGATGTTTGATGTAGAGTTTGGGGAATTGGCAACACAAAAAATAGACTTATACCCACGCGACCTACAGCATAAGATTGATGAAACGATCGATGCAATCTATCTGCCAATCAATGTTGGTGTATATCGTGCTGGTTTTGCGACTTCGCAAGCAGCCTATGAAGATGCGGTGACAGAACTTTTCGAGAGTTTAGATCGATGGGAAGCCATTCTGAGCCAGCAACGGTATTTATGTGGCAATCAACTCACCGAAGCCGATATTTGTATGTTTGTAACTCTGTATCGGTTCGATTCAGTATATTACGGTCATTTTAAGTGCAATTTGCGGCGAATTATCGACTATCCAAATCTCTGGAATTATCTACTAGACCTATATCAGCGTCAGCCATTCAAAGCGACTTGCAATCTAGACTATACCAAGCGCGGCTATTACATGAGCATGACTGATATTAATCCAAATCGAATTGTGCCGAAGGGGCCGCTCGTTGATTTTGACCAACAGCACGATCGCGATCGCTTCACTAAAGCGTCTCGTAGAGAAGTTATCGCTCTTTATTCATAGAAAAGAAATTGCACAATCTAATTGGAGTAACACCATGAGCCTTATATCAGGTATCCACCATGTTGCAGTGGTGACAGCAAATATAGACCGCTTTATCGACTTCTATACTGATGTATTCGAGATGCCAGTAATCTTTCAAGAGACGACTCCAGCCTTTCGTCACGCACTTCTGCTAGCTGGATCGCAGAGTGTGCTTCACGCAGCAGAGATGCCTAATAATATTCATAGTTCTGGATTGCCGGATATGTTTGGACGAGGACACATCGACCACTTAGCTTTGAATGCTCCAACCGAATCAGCATTCCAGATTATCCGCCGCAAACTCATAGATCGAGGTGTGAGTGATGGCGCGATCGCTGACCTTGGCCCAGTACTTAACTTATCATTTTCCGATCCTGATGGTATGCATATCGAAGTTTGTCTCATCGTCGATGCTTCACTCCAGGGTTTTCACCAACCGCGGCCATATCTAGAGACTATCAACCAATAGGTTGAAGTTAGCGTTAGTCCCCTTCGCTGTTTGTAGTTAATTAATAGTGCCGATTTGCGATCGCATTCAGAGAAAATAATCATGATTTATCATATTTTGCTCGCAGCCAATTGTTTTGCCCAATATAAAGGCTGTCTCTATGACTGAAATCGAAATTTACAGTGCGGCTTTGTGTCCCTTCGCACACCGATCGCGCTTAACTCTGACCGAAAAAGGCGTTTCTTTTGAAATCGTCGAAATCGACTTGCAAAACAAACCCGCCAACTTTCTAGAAATCTCTCCCTATGGCAAGGTGCCTGTCCTCAAGCATGGTGATGTTCGGGTGTGGGAATCTAGCATTATTAATGAGTATCTGGATGAAATATTTCCCGAACCACCTCTGTTACCCAAAGAGCCGATTCACCGTGCCCATGCGCGGATTTGGATTAACTTTGCTGATACCCGATTGTTCGCTGCTTCTGGTAAATTGTTACACAGCCGAGATCCTCAACCACAGGCAGGGTTATTACAAGAGTTAGCCGAACACTTGCTATTTATCGAACGTGAGGCATTTCACAAATTGTCAGATAGCGCTCCCTACTGGCTTGGGTCGGAGATTAGTCTAGTCGATCTGACTTATTATCCTTGGTTCGAGCAGCTAAATGTATTGGAGTATTTTCTAGGCTTCCAATTACCACCGGGACTAGATCGGCTCAAAAAATGGTGGGCAGCCGTAGCAAATCGTGAATCCGTGCGCTCGATCGCCAATCCTCCTAAGTTTTATATCGAACATTACGCTCGATTTGCTCAATGAGAGTAATTAGACACTAACCGTTCTCTTAAATATCATATACAGTAATCCGCATTCTTTGAATCCAAAGTTTACCAAGGATCAAGAACCAAAATAGAGAAAGATAAAGACGCGATCTCTCTAACAATAACAACATCCAGATATCATTCTCTCTCGCACTCATTAAAAAGGCTTATTGTTACCAAAATTTGCTTTGTTACCATTTTGAGGATTAAAAATATTAAGGTAATTCTCAGCAAAAATTAATTTAATTAGTAGTAAATGCATTTAGACTATTATTAGGCAAGAATTCGTGGATTTGAAGAGGGCGATAAAATAAAAATATTTAGCAATCTTTTTGGAATAGCTACACTTTTAACTGTATGTATGCAACAGAGGTAACTTCAAATCAGCTATAACTAAAGATGTAGCAGTTAAGCAGTAACTTTATATTTAGCAGTCTGATTTTATTTTTCAAACTTTATTAAACACCTAAAATGCAACCGAAACAGTGAAGCAAATCATAAAATTTGGGATAAATATAGACCCATTTTCCTTACAATCACGCCTCACAGTTGGTATTGCATCATTTTCAGCTTTGGTATTAGGTAGCCTCGCTACATGGACTAGTTGGAAAATGCAGCAAATCTTAGTTGATAGTCATAAGTATAATATAGAACAAATCGCCAAGCGTTTGCCGCAAGATGTGCAAATTTATAGTGAAATGATGCAACCGAAAACTGGGTTGCAAAAGGCTATTAATAACTTGGCAAATACCAACATCTTATTATGGTTGAAAAGTCCTGATAATAAAATTTTAGTAAAATCTGCCACTTTAGATTTGGTATCCGATACTAAAGTAGCTGAGTTAATGTCCTTGACTAAGATGCCGATTAAACCACAAGTTTACAAATTAAACGAAAGCTATTTTGTTTTATGTGGTAGTTCTGTACAAGTTCAAGGTAAGTTACTTGGTGAGTTATTTGTAGTCAAAGATATTACCCGCGAACAGAAAATGTTTCTGGGAATGGTGCAGAGTTTAACTATTATTAGTGTTTTGGCAATTTTTATTTTAACTGCTGCGATCGCATTTTACATCCAGCGTTCTCTGCAACCTCTACGTCAGCTAAATCAAATGGCTTCTGTGATTTCGGCTGAAGATTTAGGTCAATCGCAGCTATCGGTTGAAAATGCACCCAGCGAAGTTAAAGAATTAGCTCAAACTTTAACTATGCTCTTATCGCGCCTCTCTCAATCTTGGAAGCAAGAACGAGAATTTGTGAGTAATGTTTCTCATGAATTACGCACACCTTTAACTATTGTACATGGTTACTTGCAAAGCGTCTTACGAAGGCAAAATAATTTAACACAAACCCAACAAGAAGCTTTGGAAACTGCGGCATCGGAAGCTGAACGCACTATTCGTCTGCTACAAGATTTACTTGATTTAGCACGAGCTGATAATGGTTACTTATATTTTCAAATGAAATCTTATGTGCTAAATGACTTGGTTGAAGAAGTGGTGATGATGGCAAAAAAATATAGCGATCGCATAATTAAAATCGAGTCAAAAGTTGATCAAATTGAGGTGAAAGTAGACTACAGTCGCCTCAAACAAGTATTATTGAATTTGATTGATAATGCCATTAAGTATTCTGAAGCTGATACACCCATAGCTTTTAAATTAAATCAACTTGAAGATCGGGCAATTATTGAAGTTTGCGATCGAGGCTATGGAATTCCTTTGCAACAGCAAGCACGGATATTTGAAAGATTTTACCGCGTAGATGAATCCCGCTCCCATACTACTGGGGGTTGTGGTTTGGGTTTATCTATTGTCAAGACACTTGTAGAAGGTATGGGGGGTAGTGTCAGTGTGCAATCAAAGTTAGGGGAAGGGAGTACATTTACAATTAGTTTACCGACATATAGCAGTGCTATCTGAATTTTTAAAACATCCTCTCAAGAATCAGGACTTTTATAGAGGAGAAACCACCACAACTCTAGTCCAATCAAGGTTAAACCAGCGATCGCAACACCAACTTTCAAACCCAAAGGTTGCTCTATGTGGTTAAATTGACTGTTTTGCTCTGACGAGTGGGCTGGCATTTCTGCTAATGTTGCACTTGGTGTTCCGGTGAGAAGCACTAAAGCTATAAGGCTTCCCCAAAGCATTTTTTTACTGAACATTTTCTAAATTAACCTGCAATTATGAGTTAGCTTTTGGTTGAAAGTTACGCAATCTGAGGGCATTGCTAACAACAGATAGCGAAGAAAGAGCCATCGCAGCCCCAGCGATAATTGGATTGAGTAACCAACCAAATATTGGGAACAAAATTCCAGCCGCAATGGGAATACCAATGACGTTGTAAATAAAGGCAAAGAAGAGATTTTGCTTGATATTGTTGATGGTGGCATGGCTAAGTTGAATTGCTGTGACAATTCCTTGCAAATCTCCAGAAATGAGGGTGATATCGCTAGCTGCGATCGCAACATCTGTTCCTGTACCAATAGCAATTCCCACATCAGCCTGTGCTAGAGCTGGCGCATCATTTATACCATCGCCCACCATCGCCACAATTTTAGATTTTGAATTGGGGGATTTCTCTATCTCCCCTTGTAGAGATTGGATAATCGCCGCCTTTTGATCTGGACGCACTTCGGCAAATATTCGCTCAATGCCAACTTCCCCTGCGATCGCATCAGCCGTTTTACGATTGTCTCCGGTGAGCATTACTACTTCTAAACCTAACTTCTGTAAGGCTTTCACCACTGCTGCTGATGAAGGTTTCAGGGCATCGGCAATACCCATTATTCCTTGTAGTTCGCCATCTACAGCAATCAAAATGACTGTTTTACCAGCAGCTTCCCAGGCATCTTTATACTGCTGGAGACTCATAGTGTTAATTCCAAGTTCTGTTAACCAGCGTTGTGTACCAATTTGCACAAGCTGATTTGAAACAACTCCTTGGACACCACTACCTGCATTAGCCTGAAAATTCTTTACCTCTGTTAAACTCACCTCTTGAGACTGGGCGTATTTCACCACCGCTTCAGCTAAAGGATGCTCAGAATTCCGTTCCACTGTTGCTGCTAACTGTAAAAGCTTGATTTCATTACCATTAGCTGTACCGTTAACAGTCACAAAGTCTGTAACCGTGGGTTTACCCTGAGTCAAAGTGCCAGTTTTATCTAGAACGATGGTTTGAATTTTGTGTGCTAGTTCTAAGCTGTCCGCACCCTTAATCAAGATGCCATTTTCTGCACCTTTGCCCGTCCCCACCATTACAGAAGTGGGAGTGGCTAAACCCAAAGCACAAGGACAAGCGATAATCAGTACACCCACCGTTGTCATTGTTGCCAGGGTAAGGTTGCCCGTGAAATTAAACCAAATGACGAAAGTGGCGATCGCAACGGCAATCACAGCTGGTACAAACCATCCTGTAACTTGATCTGCCAAGCGCTGAATTGGTGCTTTAGAACCTTGGGCTTGTTGCACCAGTTTAACGATTTGAGCCAAAAACGTATCATTTCCGACTCGTGTCACCCGAAACTGAAACGCACCTGCACCGTTAATCGTCGCCCCAATTACCTCATCTCCTGGCTGCTTTTTGACTGGCAAACTTTCACCAGTCACCATCGCTTCATCTACTGTCGAATCGCCTGCAATCACTTCTCCATCAACTGGAATCTTTTCACCAGGACGTACCAAAATCACATCGTTGATTCTGACTTCAGCAATGGGAACATCAATTTCTATACCATCACGGATAACTCTGGCATCTCTGGCTTGCAATCCGATCAGTTTGCGGATGGCTTCAGAAGTTTGTCCCCTAGCACGATTTTCCAATAACCGCCCCAACAAAATTAAGGTAATAACAATGGCTGCAACTTCATAATAAACATGAGGTATCAAGCCCTGAACAATAAAAAATTTCGGGAAAACAGTCACAAACAAAGAATATATATACGCTGCACTTGTACCCAAAGCAATCAGCGTGTCCATTGTCGCCGTATGGCGCTTGAGGGTTTTCCAGCCATTGCGGTAAAAAGATCCACCACACCAGAAAATGACAGGTGTTGTCAGGACTAACTGTACCCAAGGATTTTGCAAGAAACTGGGAATTAAGGGGAAGTTTAGCCCAGTCATCATGGGCAACGACCCCAAAAAGAGGAAAATGCTGATTACACCTCCCACAATTACCTTGAGGAAAAGTTCGCGTTGTAATGCTTGCCTACTCGCAATCTCTGCATCATCTTCTTCAGAGAGCAATTCTTCTTGGAGTGAGTCAGAAGAGTATCCCGCAGCTGCGATCGCAGTTTGAATTTTCTCTAAACTTGCTAGAGAGCGATCGTACCTGATGGCAGCTTGTTCTGCTCCAAAGTTAACGTTGCAGTCAATCACCCCAGGAACAGAGCGAATTGCCTTTTCGATGTTGTTGGCGCAACCAGCGCAACTCATGCCTCGAAGTTTGAGTGTGAGAGTATCCATATTGGGGATTGGGGATTGGGGACTAGTGACTGGGGATTAGGGACTGGGGATTAGGGCTTGAGAATTAGGGAACAGTTTTCCCAGTACCCAATACCTAGTACCCATTCCCCAGTCCCCGTTTAAGCAACTGGATAGCCAGCAGCAGCCAACGCTTCCTTAATTTCTGTTTCTGATGCTTGAGTTTCTACACTGACAAGCTTGGTTGTTGGATCAGCCTGAACGCTAGCATTAGCATCGACTGCCTGAAGTGTTTTGGTGATGGTGCTTGCACAAACAGAACAAGACATATTGGGAACTGTGAGTTGGAGAGTCATAGATTTACGGGATAAAAATGAACAACCTAGCCAAACCAAGTTGGATGACTGAGGGATAATCGTCAACAATCAGAAATTTCTGGTTGAGAGTCCCCTTGAATTCATACTAGACTCTCTAGCCGGCTGGAGAGTCTAGAGAATTTTAAAAGTTTTTTGCTAAAGTTCAAATTCATTTACAGATGTAGTATATAAAATGCAAAGAATACAAAATACTACAAAACACTTGTTTTTCAATGCAAGTGTGTGTTATCAAAGCTATATAACCTGTTGTTTTCCCCACAATTCTGGGAAAATAACCCTCCGCACCACTTGAGACGCGGCTGCTGAACCCAAGTCTCCTACTCTCTTCACAACCAAGAGTCTTTTTTAAGGCTCAATTTGGAGTTTTCATGCAGCCAAAAAATTTAAAACGTCTCCTGCGTGCTTTAGAGCGGCAGGGTTTGGATGTAACTTACAACAATCGCACTTATTCTGTCCGTTTAGTTAATTCTCCTGATGCCCCTGTAGCAGAAGTGCTACTGCCAGAAGGCTTCCCCGTAGAAGCTAAGGCACTGAAGCAGCTAGCGAATTTGGCAAGTGTCCGCCACCCATCTGGTGGATGCGTTTGTCGTGCCTGTGCTACCCCTGACTTTCACCCAGGTGATGCGGGTGTTGCCATTGGTTCAATTGTGGAAACTGTGGGTCAGGTTATCCCTGGCGCTGTCGGTTCTGACATCAATTGTGGAATGCGCCTGCACGTTGCTGATTTGACAATCGACGAATTCATGGCAAAGCGCGACCAATTCGTCGAAAAGATGAAGGGGGATTACTTCTTTGGTACGCGTGATGTGACAATGACTGCTGACGCAATGCGATCGCTATTTCAATACGGAATTCCCGGTTGGCTGGATGCCATGCTAGATCGGCCTACGGGGAGTGTAATCAAATCTGATTTGCAGCAACTTGCCCAAGAGAGCGAACGCATCTTCTTAGGTGGTTCAATGGATGGTGACTGGAAACTTGCACCTGAAGAATTGGTTCCCGATAGTGGAATGGTACGCGATGGCGGACTGGCAACCATTGGCGGCGGCAATCATTTTGTAGAAGTGCAGCGAGTTGATAAAGTCGAAAATCGCCCACTTGCCCACGCTTGGGGAGTGCGCGAGGGACAACTGGCTTTTATGATTCACTCTGGTTCTCGAAACGTGGGTAAGTATATCGGGGGAATGTGGCGAGATAAAGCTAAGGCGACTTGGCAAAAAGGTCTGAAGTACCCTGATTCTCAGATTTTTCCTCTCTCTACACATTCTCACCCCGAATTAGTCGCCAGTTACCTGCAAGCTGAGGCAACTGCTGCTAACTATGCTTTTATTAATCGCCTGCTGTTAGCAGAACTGCTACGTCTGCGTTTACGAGAAGTATACAAAGATGTGGAAGCACCTCTAGTTTATGACTTGCCGCATAACATCACCTTGCCGGAAGGTAAAGGATGGGTAACACGCAAGGGCGCTTGTCCTGCCCATACAGGGCAACCAGTGATTATCCCTGGTTCAATGGGGGCTTATTCTTATCTGATGGTGGGTAAAGGCAATCCAGCCTTTTGTAATTCGGCCTCACACGGGGCGGGAAGAATTCGTTCTCGCTTCGACCTCAATCGCAGAGGTGCATCTCCAAATGAGGCAGAACTGGGATTAACCGGGATAGACTGCATTACCTTGCGTGAAGAACGCCGCATTGAAGAAGCACCAGCCGCCTACAAACCCATTCAGTCTGTAATTGATGTGCAGGTTGAGGCAGAAATGGTGGACGTTGTGGCGCGATTGAGTCCGGTATTGACGTTTAAAGCGTAGCCTCTAAATAAAAAGCCCCTGGTCAACCCAGGGGTATCCATCTTTATTCCCTAATATTAGAATCGCATCTGTGAAACTATTATAAATCCGTACCAATGCAATTAACGCATAAGATTGATGATTATTTTGCAATAAGTTAGATGGATTTACCCAGTGTCATCAATGCTACGGTATACACACAAGTTAGATCCAGTTTTAGTTTTATCCCAAGCGTATTGGGATAAGCCAGAAAGCCCTCAATACGGTTCGGATAAGCATTTTTCACTTTCCTTGTGGTCTGGGTAAAGGGTAAGGGGTAAAGGGGCAAGGATGTATTTAAAACCTTTTCCCTTTCCCCTTTAACCGAACCGTATTGAGAAAGCCCTCATACTGATACGTTAGAGAGACGCGATAAATCGCCGTCCTGAGAGAGAATGTACTCGTCAATTATTCCTTGACAGACCACTACCGTAGCTGTTTCGGAGAAAGGAATGGAAGTGGGATAAAAAGTCATGCCACAAAACAAGAAATCAATACTTTATGTATTTTTATTTTTTTGTATGAAACTACCATACGTAGCCTGCCTCCGTAGGGGTACGCTATCGGCATCGCTTCTTTCTCTTCACTCGATCAGAAAATAGGTTTAGCTCAGTGCTAAACCTATAGATTTAGTGCTTAAGTAGACATTTCAGATTAATTTAGACTGACTTTTCTAGCAGTTCATCTTCCTATAGACTGTATCCAAATTTCTTGAAGACTTGTACATAATAAAAGGCTTGGTTAAACCAAGCCTCTATATATACCAAGCATTTACTACACCAAGATTAATTTAGACTGACTCTTACTTTAGTTCATCTTCCTATAGACTGTATCCAAATATTCTGAAATCTGATAGCACACTTCCTGGTTACTTGTAAAAAAGAGGTTTGGCTGTGAACCAAACCTCAATAATTGCTGTGCTTAACAACGTACAAAATTAATTTAGTTCTACTCTGTACTACAGTTCATCATCCTAGAGGATGTGTATAAATATTCAGAAATTTGGTATTTCATAACTTGGTAAAAATCTTAACTAATTTTTTGAAAAAATACACAAAAAATCTACCTAAAGTTAATCCTGTTTAAAAATTTCTGGATTAGGCTAAAGACTCTAATCATCAAGGTAGATTCTGATATATCCCCTCTTTATTTTTTTCTGCTCAATTTAGTGTATAAAATATCGCCTATCAATTTACTTCTAATCTGATCAAAGTCTATCTTTTACTTATAATTTTTCAAAAAAAGACCCTGGAAGAATATCCAGGGTGCATACACGTTTTTCAGGCATTAACAGGCTGAATAATAACTTTGTAAAATAGTTATTTCTACTATCTATAGAATGATACGAATATTGATCTATATATGGTATTGATAATTTTTTGTTGCTTGTTCTATTGATATATAGTATTTAATAACACTAACAGGCATTTTTTGATGGGCTTTTCTACTTCTTTAGGATAGTGTCAAACATTATTTAACATGATATGCATATATTATTAATAGGAAGTTAGAGGAGATTTTGGAAGTAATTTTTGATTAATACTTATACATCAAGTATGAAATCTAGGGCCAATATCCTGCAAGTACTCCGTTGAAGAACCTGTAACTCCTCGCCTGATGCCTTAGAGAGGATGCGCGATATTTTTTGCCTCACTAACTTGCAATATGTTGTATGTTTCAGTTGGTTAGCATCAGTCACAAAAAAGGCATGGCTAAAAGCCATGCCCTATATATACCAAGTGTTTACCATACCTTGCTAATTTATAATTACTTTGATTTCAGTTCATCTGTCTAGAGTGTGTTGACATACTCTAATCATAGGCATGAAAAAAGGTTTAGCTGAGTGCTAAACCTTCATTGAAAGCAGTTATTCGACACACCAGAATTAATTTAGAGCTACTCTTAATTCTGGTCATCTTCCTCTAGGATGTGTACAATAATTATAAAATCTGATATCAGGCTCTATTGATAATATGGGAGTGATTTCAACCCCCTTTAGATAGATAAATATTTCAATAGATGTGATTAAAAATAAAATTGATATGCATTAATAGTCTAATTTAACAAAGCTTAAACAAAATTATTCTCAACTTTTTGGTTGCATTAAACTTAATCCGTTTCAGTTAAGAAGAATAGTAGTTGTCTATCACATTAATTCTGATAGCTGAATCAAATTTCAATTTATCTTCTTTCCTTCTTCCTTTACGCTCTTAGCGTCCTTCTCTAACGAGACGCTGTGCGTAGCTTGCTTCGATCTAGGAGTATGCGGTTTGTTCTCTTATCCCTCAAATGTAATGAGACAGACTAGTAGATTGGTTTGAGTGTAAGCGTTACTCAACAAAGTCTTGATAATGTTAGGTTCTCCTTCTCATTTGGAGACGCTACGCGAACGGGAAGCAGCAAGCTATGCGTAACTTGCTTCCCCGCAGGGGTACAAGTCGGGATAGCGTAAGGTCGCAGTGGCTCCCCAACCTACGCTAGTTTTAGTTTTTAGCGTTAACCCAAGCGTATCGTATTAAACTTCAAAAATGGCTGTAGTAAATTATATGCATTGACTCAAAATATAAAAGAAAGGGTGTGAAGTGAATGAGATGTCATAAAGCTGTATATTTTCTTTACTGTTGTTTTTGTAGTATAGAATACTCACAATAATCTCAATAGAATAATCTACAAACAAATTTCTGCATAGGTGTGGCCCGTCGTAGACATCGCGCTATAGTAAAATAGTAGATAGCCTTGGACAAAAAATGAAAAGCTACTTCTTTTGAGGAATATATCAAAAATAATCTCTTGGTTTAACCTAAACAATCGCGTCTGTATAACCAATAAAGAGTGTGTCTAAATTAGATTAAGTGCGTAAAACCTAGTACAAAATTTAACAGTTAATAACTTGAATTACTTGTTTATTTATGTTTATTTAGTATCTTTAAAATCTCCAAGCATACATAGTTCAAGCCGATACTGTTTTAAATCATCATCTGATCTTTTTATATAAAGTTATGGTGAATTTATTAAGAAAATATTCTGTAATTTTGCGTATAATCGAAAAGTATCCGCTAAACCTCTCAGCTTGAGGTCTTCTTCCCTCAGCAATTTTTGCGTGGGTAAGAATTATGAAATAGGCAAAAGTAAAACACATTAGCTAATTCTGACCGAGTACTATTCTATATGTTCGCGCGAAGCTTTGTCTGTATCTCCCTAATAGATACAGACGAGGAATCCTAATAAAATCTTCTGGAGAAGAGATGTATTTGGCACATTCATTCATGAGTGATGAAAAGCAGCAAAACTCTCACCAGCCTTTGATTTTGGCAGTGGAAGACCATGATGATAGTCTTTTGCTGATTAGTTATGCTCTTGAGTTAATGGGTTGTAGATTTATTTGTCAAACAGATTGTTCTGCAACAGTGCTGGTGGCTAAAGAATATCAACCGGACTTAATTTTGTTGGATATTTTGTTACCAGGTCTTAGCGGTATCGATGTTGTGCGTCATCTAAAGCAAGAACCCTTAACTTCCAAAATTCCAGTGATCGCAGTCACAGCTTTAGCTACCACGGAGGATCGAGAGCGTATCCTCAAGGCAGGATTTGATGATTATATTAGCAAACCCTATATGATTGAGGACTTAGAGGCTATAATTCGCCGTGTATTGGCAGGAAAATTCTCTCCTTACTCAGCTTTTGAACTTTGTCAAGATTAGCAATTCAGCAGAAAAATGTCCCTGTAAAAAAGTTAAATGTTCTTGGGTAGTTGGACAGTGAACAAAGTACCTTTACCTACTTCAGAAGCAACCTGGATAGTTCCTGCGTGCCCTTCTACAATCCTGTGGGATAAATGTAGCCCTAAGCCACTACCTGAACGTTTATTTTTGCCTTGGCGAAATCGCTCAAAAATTGTTGCCTGATCTTCGGGTGCAATTCCATATCCTGTATCTTGTACCTCAATTGTTACCGAATCTTGATTTCCTGGAAGAGGTGATGTTTCAAAAATGCGGATTGTGATCCCTCCTGTATCTGTAAATTTGATGGCATTGGCGATCAAATTGTTTAGCACTCGGCGTAGTTCCAAGCGATCGCCCATAATAATCCCAGCATTTTTAGCCAGTGGATCTAATTTACTGGTGTCTGTTGTCAGGGTCAGACCTTTTTCATTCGTTAGAGGGCTTAGTTCACTCACTACTTCTTCAGATATCTCACGTAAATCGCATACTTCCCAATTCAACGTTTTTTTACCTGCCTCGAAGCGATAAACTTCTAGGAGGGTGTTTACCATTTCCATCAAATTTTGGTTACTGCGAATCATAACTGCGATCGCCTGTTTCATTTCTGGCGAGATTTTGCAGAATGTTTCCATCTCAAACAAATTCAACATCCGATCGGCAGCTACTAAAGGAGTTCGCAAATCATGAGTCAGACGGGAAACAAAGTCTTCCCGTTGGCGAGTCATTTTTTGTTGTTCGTCCAGACTGTGCTTGAGACGTAATAGCGATCGCACTCTTGCCAGTAGTTCATCCGTATCAAATGGTTTACGAATAAAATCATCAGCACCAGCATCTAAACCTTCGACAACGCTAGATTCATGAAAAGCAGTAATCAGCAGAATTGGAATATAACTAATTGCTGGGTTATTCCGAATCCGACGCGTGACTTCATAACCATCCATCCCCGGCATCATTACATCTAACAAAATCAGATCGGGTGGAGATTTTTCAACTTGTCTCAAAGCCTTTATTCCATCTGAAGCCAAATCAATTTCATATCCCTCACTTTCTAAAATCGCTTGAACCAAAATAAGATTATCTCGAGTGTCATCAACTGCGAGAATACGATAAATTTTATTATTTTCAGCTACAGACATAATTTATAAATTTTTCTCAGTTTTTGGAAGTAATTTATAGTTTAAATTTAGGATATCCTATCGGTGCTTGCCTAGCTTGAGAAGATGACTGATGGGGATTTTTTGCTCTACCAAAAATTCCGTCGCTGTCTAATTGTAAATTAGGAGGATCATCTGCCACATTTTGTAATGTGATTTGACGCGGCAATTCAATTTTAAACATTGAACCAATGCCCAATTTGCTCTCCAGAAAAATTTTGCCGTCCATCATTCGCACCAATGAATCTACAATTGCTAAACCCAGACCAGTCCCTGGATATTTGCGAGTGATAGTTTGATCGACTTGGCGAAATGCTTCAAAGATACGTTTAAAATCTCTGGATGCTATACCAATACCTGTATCCCGAACAATAATTACTACTTGATTTGTAGGTAGTTCCTTAACTTCAACCAAAATCTCACCAGACTCTGTGAACTTAATTGCATTGGAGAGTAGATTAGTTAAAATTTGTCTGATCCGAACAGGATCGTTAAATATCAAAGGATTTTGCAAATCGGTTTGCACTAACAATGACAGCTTTTTAGCATCAGCGAGGGAACGCATTTCACCTACAGCGAGATTTACGACCTTTGATACATCAAATATTTCCGCCTTTAAGTCTAATCGTCCTATCTCCAGCTTAGAAAAGTCAAGAACTTCATTGAGTAGCATCAGTAAATGCTTCCCATTATTCAAGATGCGCTCAATCATATCTGCTTGCTGGTTACTTAGTTGACCGAACTTAGGACGCAGCAGTATTTGCGAAAAACCAATAATCGCATTCATCGGCGTTCTGAGTTCGTGGGACATAGTGGCCAAAAAATGTGATTTTAACCGTGATGCCTCCAACAGCTTAAAGTTTTGCATTTGAATCTGTTCTTGTTGTCTCTCCAACTCTTGGTTCTTACGAATGAGTTTTTCATTACTTTCTCTAAGCTGCTCTTTTGCCAAAGCCGCCTGCATTTCAGCCCGATAAATCCGAATCGCACTCCGCAAAACCTGTGCCAAGTTTTCTGGTGATATCCTAGACTTAGAGAGATAGTCTGTAGCACCAGCTTTAATTAATTCAACAGACATTTGTTCATCTCCTTGACCAGTCAAGACTACTATAGGAACTTTAATTTCCGAAAAACGTAGCCGTTGAATCAAGGTTAGTCCATCCTGGTTTGGTAAATCATAGTCGAGGAAAACACAATCATAAGCAGTACTGCTTAAGGCAGAAAACGCATCATTGCCATCGTCGACTTCAGACAATTCCATCTGAATACCTGCTATCGTCAGGGACTGACGGACTACCATCCTGTCTACTTCGTCATCGTCTACAACCAAAATTTTCAGCGTCTCTTCCATCGTTTTTTATTTTTGCCGCCAAACATAGGTTGATGTATAACATTTCTCTTTTGAGATTATCCAATTAAAAAAAAATATAAGATTTTCGGACATCTAAAATCTGTAACTTGATTGACTAAGGCGTTTAGCACAATATTCAATACTTGTTTAGTTTTGCTATCATCTTGACAAAGTTAGGTAATATGAAAGGCTTGAGGATATATCTGGCTAGATTTAAGTCGTCAGCTTTCACTCGGTGTTGATCTTGCTTTAAGGTTGTCATTACAATTACAGGAGTTGCTTTCAAAGCTAATTCTTGGGTTAAATTTAGTCTGTTGTATCCTTAATCTGTTTAGTTTGCCAGACTATTGAAATTAAACTCCTAGCAAACTACCAATAGCTTTCAAAAAACTAGCAATTAACAAATCGAAAACTATTGCTCTAGGCACAACAGACAGAACTGATATAAAGTAAAATAAAATACTTTACTAAGCTTAAACCAATTGTAAATGAGTGAGCAAGCGACCGTCGTCAGCCATTGGTGAGAGTTGCATACCATTATCGTGTACCATAAGCTTGAGCAGTTTTAACCATTAGATTTGGTTAGACCAGGTAAATAAGAAAGTGCTTCCTATACCTATTTGTGAATCACAAGTAATCCTACCTCCTGCAATTTCAACAATTTTCTTAACGATCGCAAACTTTCACAGTTTGGAAAATTCCCAAAACCTCCTCGCAAACTTTAGGAAGAATACCAAGCCCTTCTAAGCCTTTTGGCATTAAAAAGATTACTTTCCCACTTTGACTGCTGAAGGGTTTAACTTTTGAGCCATAAGTTCCCCAGCATCTGGATGCACGAGTAATTACCCCATGCAGTTGTAGTTGAATTCCTTTTGAGATGTGTCCACCATTGAGCCTGACTTTTCACGTGATAGGGAAAAGAAGAGGCGAAACCTAAACCCCTAGCCCCCAAACCTTGTAGGGTTGGGGAAGAGTTTAAAACCTCTTTCCTATAAGCAAAAAGGAATGGAAGTGAGGTTTTCCAGATCCCGTTAAAAGTCAGAACTTCGTCCATTTTTGTAAGCTTTGTTCAAAGCTTTGTACAAGATAATAAGAAATAACTAATGGAAGATGGCAACTAAAAGCTGAATTCTGAGCAAGGGAGAGCAATTTGGCATTCGTCTCAATATTTCATACTTTTTGTGCAAGTATCTATATATCTCCAGCTAGATATGTCCTCTATCTAAATATAAAAAAAGAGGAAATTTATTATTTCTAGCGATGGATGCAGACTGGTTAAAATATCATCTATCTTTGGTTTGGGGAAATAAGAGAAAGCGCTAACGAAAGGTAATACTTTGAAAGATGCAAACAGCGTAAGAGCGAGTATAGCGATGAATGAAATTAGCATTATTTTAATTGAAGATCATGACTTAACACGAATGGGGCTAAGAGCAGCATTACAGTCTCACAGCGCCTTGAAAGTAATAGGCGAAGCAGCAAATGCGACTCAAGGACTAAAACTTTTGGAAACGGCAAAGCCAGATGTAGCTGTTGTAGACATCGGTTTACCTGACATGGATGGCATTGAACTAACCCGTAAATTCAAACGCCATCAAGCTGAAACTGGTCAGACGACAACGAAAATTCTGATCCTAACAATGGATCACACTGAAGACGCTGTACTTGCAGCTTTTGCAGCAGGTGCTGATTCTTATTATATGAAAGAAACAAGCATCAGTAAATTAACTGAGGCGATTCAAGCAACTCACGGCGGTAACTCTTGGATTGATCCGGCAATTGCCAATGTGGTATTGCGGAAAATGCGCCAAGGTATTCCTGGAGAAAGCCAAAGTTCTGATAAGCCGAAGACTGTAAAAATTGAGGCGCTAGCGTCAGAATACGAGCAAGTTTTAGAAACATACCCCCTGACTCAACGGGAATTGGAAATCTTAGAATTGATTGTAGCTGGGTGTAGCAATGGGCAAATTGCCGAGAAACTCTATATTACAGTTGGTACTGTAAAGACTCATGTTCGTAATATTCTAAATAAATTATGTGCTGATGATCGTACCCAAGCTGCCGTCAGGGCCTTACGTTCTGGGTTGGTAGCATAAGGAGTGCTGGGTGAGGAGTGCTGTAAATAGATAGCGGAGCGTCTAGCTTGTGAGGATTAGAGATTGGGAAGATAAGGGAGTCGGGAAGCAAGTGGGAGAGATGAACGAGAACTAATGCCCAATGCCCAATGCCCCTTCAACTCAATCGTTCCTGTAAACATTCTGCAATGCGTAGTGCGGCTCCTGGTTTACCCATACGTCGCAGGCCATTTTCGGCAATAATTTGCAAAATATCAGGATCTTTGAATAGAGACTGGACGATCTCGGCAACTTCAGATGGTTGCTCGACTAAAATCAAAGATGATCCTAAATGACGGCTTTGAGCTTCAGCAAAGGCAGGGCTATATTGGGGGCCATTGCCGGGAATAGCGATCGCAGGTTTCCCTAAACCGATAAACTGTTCTGTGGCTGTACCTGCCATTGCGATCGCAAAATCTCCCAAATGCAAACAGTCATTATAGGATTGTTGAGTCAGCAAAAGATAAGCATTTCTTTGTTTAAATGTCAAGATATTTGGATCGGGAAGTTGGATAGGACATACCGATTCCACTCGCCAGCCTTGGGATTGCACGCTTTGGGATAAAATATTAGAGTCTAAACCAGGAGCGATCGCACCTAAAAATATCACTGTGCCAGAAGTGTAAAACACCGAATCTCGCTCCTGAAAACTTGCCATCAGCGCAGATACAGCAATCATAATTTTTTCCCAGTTGGTGTATGCCTCTGGCGGACGGGAACCAGGAAGAAGAGTCACCATTAAAGGTCTAACCGTTTCTTGCTGGTGACTATCCCGACTATAAAATTGTTGGCGTGAAAAGGTCGGTTGCAGACCATCCATCATCGGATTACCCAAATTAAAAGCGGGAATTGGCCATTGTTTTAATGTTTCCGTCGTCAGCACATCTCTAGGAAACACTGCCTTACAACGGCGACGACTCATTAACCAACGTTCCCAAGGATGGTAGACTGAACCAGAAAAGTTTTCCCAACGCGCGTCTTTGGATTTCCGTGGTAATAATCCAGCTTCATCGCGCACATAATATTCAGATTTCGCCGTACCCACAAAGGCATAATTAGCGCCACTAAAAGTTGCAAACAACAGGGGGACGATATCTCCCACAGCTAAAATCGCTCTTTTATTACCTAATTTTTTTTGAGAACTCACCCATCGGCGGACAGCTTTAATCTGGCTGAGGGTAAGTTGCAATAAACCACCGCGTACATCCCGCGCTAACTGGCGGCCATCCATATAAATAAAGCCGCCAGAAGGCATAGTGCGGACTGAACCGATAAGAGGGATATCCAACTGTTGGTAAGCACGTCCTTCACCCACCAGAGGTAAAGCAAATATCTCTGGTGGGTTTGATTGTCGTTGGAGTTCTTGCAAAATCCGAACTGCAATTACATCTTCCCCATGACCATTACTTAATACAAGTAACTGTAAAGGAGAAGTTGCAGGTTGGGAGTTAGAAGCTACAGATAAGCGGGATGAATTACTCATAAGAAACAAAATATCAAAATTAACTGTCGTTTGGGTAAGAGGTGTAAATAGGGGAAATTGGCGAATAAGCTGGAAGTTAGTATTATCGCTATTTCTTTGCTTTCCTACAACTAATGCCAAATTCTCAAAGGATGTATTGTTTAAAATTATTGGAAAAGCTTTTTAATCAAGTCTTTTAATCTAAAATCTAAAATCCAAAATTGATATAACTCCCTGTTAATTAGGTTAAATATTATGCGAGTTTCTGCTACTGCAATTTTTACTTTAGCTACTTTAGCTGCTGCCAATGTCACTCAGCAAGCAACGGCTACATCTGCTAAAACCGTTACTCCAACGCCAAAAGCCGGTAACTTGGTAGTGCCGATAATTGAAGACACTCCCACACGGATAGAGACAATTGCAACTCCTGAAACTATAGTTGCACAACAATTTTCTCAAAATTCCGTCGCCGCACAAACAGGTGCAAGCAAAAATTCCCCAGTAGTCTTAAAGTCAGCAAAAGAATTAATTTCCCAAGCCATCCTCCCTGCCTCCCCTGCTCCCCAAACCTCTGCTACTGAGAGCAATTTGGTAGTCACAGCTACAGACGTACAGGTAGTAGGAGCCAATCAAGAATTGCAATATATTATTCGTAAAGTCATTAAAACCCAGGTAGGTGGAGAAACCAGTCAAAGCCAGCTACAAAAAGATGTAGCTGCAATTTTGGATACAGGTTTATTTAGCAATGTCAGTGTGAATAGCTTTAGCACCCAAGCTGGATTGAATGTAGTTTATCAAGTGCAACCAGTAATTGTGCGGTCGCTGCAATTATCTGGTGCTAAAGTACTCACCTACCAAGTAGCCCAACAAAAGTTGCAATCTCAGATTGGAACCACCATCAGTCCTGCTGGACTCCAGCAAGCAGTAGCACAAATTAACAAGTGGTACGCCGACAATGGTTATAACTTGGCGCGGGTGCTATCAATTAAACCCAATCCGCAAGGCATTCTGACTGTGAATGTTGCTGAAGGCTTAGTGAGTGATATCAAGTTTCGCTTTGTCAACGACGAGGGTAAAACCGTTGATAGCAAAGGCAATCCCGTCGGAGGACGCACTAAACCAGATTTCCTGCAACAGCAACTCAAACTGAAACCTGGTCAAATCTTCCAAGAAAATGTCGTTAAGCAAGACATCCAACAGCTATATCGCACTGGTTTATTTGAAACAGTGAATGTTGCTTTAGAAGGAGATGCGACAAAACTTGATTTAGTCTACCAACTTAAAGAAACTGGGGCGCGTGGTGTTAACTTGGGTGGTAGTTACAATGCAGATCAGGGATTAACAGGCACAATCAGCTATCAAGATCAGAATGTTGGTGGTATTAACGATACATTAGGTGTGAATGTTGGCGTAAGTAGCCGAGACTTGCAATTTAATAGCAAATTTGTCAGTCCTTATCGGGCAACAAACCCTGATCGCTTGGGGTACACTGTGAATGGTTTTCGTAATCGGGAACTTTCGGAAACCTTTGATGACAAGATTAAGCTAGCTAACGGCGACAAAGTGCGGGAAGGTCAAATTGGTGGGAGTGTCAGCTTACAGCGACCAATTGACAACTGGAATACCTCATTAGGATTAAACTATACCCGAACTAGTATTCGCGATCGCCAAGGTAATATTACCCCAACAGATGCTCAAGGCAATCCCCTATCTGCGAGTGGAACTGGCGTTGATGACCTAACTACCGTATCCTTCACCGCCACCAAAGACCAACGAGATAATCCCCTCAACCCAACTCAAGGTTCCATTTTGAGTTTGAGTACAGAACAATCTGTGCCTATCGGTCAAGGTAATATTTCCCTAAATCGCCTCAAAGCCAATTACAGCCAATATCTACCAGTCCAGTTATTTAACACCAAACAGCCACAAGTATTTGCTGTGAACGTCCAAGCTGGTACCGTCATTGGTAATTTACCGCCTTATGAAAGCTTTAATTTAGGTGGTTCCAATTCAGTGCGCGGTTACGATTCCGGCGATGTGGGAAGTGGTCGTAGTTATGTCTTAGCTTCCGCAGAATATCGTTTTCCAGTTTTACCAATCGTAGGGGGTGTATTATTTGCCGACTTTGCTTCAGACTTAGGCTCAGGTGATACTGTATTAGGAAATCCTGCGGGTGTGCGAGACAAACCCGGCTATGGTTTTGGTTATGGGGCTGGAGTCCGCTTAAATTCACCACTAGGCTTAATTCGGGCTGATTATGGCATTAATGACCAGGGAGAAAGCAAAGTGCATCTGGGTATAGGTCAGAGGTTTTAAGTATATTCAAACTTTCTTTATGAGGCTGCGCCGGATTTTTTAACCTACTCTTTCTTCCTTTGTGTCCTACCCTTCTCTTTCGGAGACGCTACCCAAATGGGAAGCCACTTCTCTACGAGACGCTGCGCGTAGCTTGCTTCTCCGTGGAGTATGCGCTTCGTTTTTCTTACTTATATTTTATAGTTTGGCTCATTTTAATACAGAATTAGTATAAGAGGTTGTTTTAAAAGTGTTTGGCTGTGATTTTAGGCATTTATTGATTCCCCCTAACTGCTTTTAAAAAGGGGAATTTAGCGGGATTAAAAACGTTTTGCTACAAGAATACTTTTTAAACATCCTCTTAAAAGGGGGGAACCGGAATCAAATTCCTCCTGGTCAGATTGATTTAGAGGAAAATAACTGATGTCTGATTTAATGAACAAACAAATCATCCTCAAAAGTCGTCCAGTCGGCGAACCAAAAGAGAGTGATTTTGCTTTAGTAGAAACACCAACTCCCGAACCAGGTGAGGGCGAAATTCTTAGCCGTACCATTTATCTATCTCTCGACCCTTATATGCGTGGTCGTATTAGTGCAAGCGAGTCTTATGCTGCATCAGTAGAATTGAATTCTGCGATCGTGGGTGGTACAGTCAGCCAAGTAATTAAATCAAATCATACTCAATTTCAAGTAGGAGATTTTGTTCTAAGCAATAACGGTTGGCAAACTTATGCTGTATCTAAGGGTGAGACACTGCGTAAACTTGATCCCACTCAAGCACCTTTATCTTATAGCTTAGGTGTACTGGGTATGCCTGGTCTGACTGCTTATGCTGCTTTGCTTGATATCGGTCAACCGAAAGAAGGTGAAACTGTTGTGGTTTCAGCCGCCTCTGGTGCTGTCGGTGCAGTAGCAGGTCAAATTGCCAAAATTAAAGGTGCTAGAGTAGTGGGAATTGTCGGGAGTGACGATAAGCGGGACTATATAGTTAAAGAATTAGGCTTTGATGTTGGCATTAACCGCAAAACCCAAGAACTTGATTCAGCGCTCAAAGAAGCTGCACCTAATGGAATTGATGTTTACTATGACAATACAGCAGGTGTGATTTTAGAAACTGTATTGCAGCAGATCAACCTTGGGGCAAGAATTCCACTAGTAGGTTTGATTTCGGAGTATAACGCTACATCTACTCCATCAGGGCCTAATTTAATGCCATTGCTAGTCAAACGAGCTTTAATCAAAGGTTTCTTAGTTACCGATTATCAACATCGGTTTAATGATTTTTTGCGTGATGTTTCTGGATGGTTACAGTCTGGTCAGCTTAAGTATAAAGAAGATGTAGTTATGGGTTTAGAAAACGCTCCTCGTGCATTCATCGGTTTACTTCGAGGTGAGAATTTTGGCAAGCTGATTGTTAAGGTTAATGACGATCCAACAGTCAACTGAAAGGCACATCACTAAACAGAAAGGAGCAAATTGTCGAAAGTCAGCGTCAGTAGTAGATAATTCAACTAAAGTTTTAGGTGTAACTAAATGCACAATGATTTTAGGAGTAAGCTGCCACTACTGCTGACATTCTGCTTATTTACGAGCTTTTTGCCTGCCTCTGGTTCAGTTTTATGTCCAGCCGTTGCCTCTGACGAATATTATAGAGTAGCCAGAAATAATGGCAGAGATGGACGTACAGGAACCGATGGGCGATCGGGTAGAAGCGGTGAAAACCAAAACATTTTTGTTAATGGTTCACCCGTAAATCTTGATTTGTCCGGTAAAGATGGTGAAGATGGGGAAGACGGGGAACATGGCGATCGCCCTGACTGTGGTTATCAACGCAATCACGTTAGCCATGATATAAATGCACCAAATGGTGGCAATGGTGGCAATGGTGGTAAGGGAGGAGATGGGGGAGATGGTGGTTCCCTCACAGTGTATTACAGCAATTTGGCAGACTTACGAAATATTTCCGTTCGGGCAAGTGGCGGGGAAGGTGGACGTGGCGGTAGAGGTGGCAATGGTACGCAGGGTTGTCGCTGTCACAAGCGGAGTTGGGAAGTTAAAACCTGTAAAGGAACTCCCGGCAGCCCTGATTACAAGTGTACTGACAAGGTTTATCGATGTAGCGACGGTAGCGATGGGCGAGATGGCAGCGATGGTAGTGACGGTAGCCAAGGGCGCTTAGGAACTTTAAGTATTGTAAATAGCAAGGAAGCTTTGGCAGGCGATAATCCAACGGTGCAGCTAGCAATTTCGGAACTGACAAACAAACCAGTAAACCTCTCAAAGAACAAGTGGAATCTTCGCAAAGGTGCAGCTTCTCTACTTGCGCCTGGTTCTGCGATCGCAGATGATTATCGAGAGTTTGAACAGCGTCTAGAAGAAACTTTTCAAATAGTTTGGCAAGAAAAACAACCTATTACCAGCTTTGGCAATCAAGCTGTAACACTTAATTTAACTGACAACAAACAAGTAGAAGTTACTTTTGCCGAGGACTTATGGGTTGATGGTAGCATCAAAAATGAAGCTAACTTAACAACATTTACCGTTAACCATGCCATTACCAAAAAAGATGTAACCCGGTTAGCTGTAGCAGAGTTTGCCGAAGCAGGACAAAACCTCAACTTAAAAATAGTCGATTTGGCAGCAAAATCTGATGCTATTAATACTCAGTTTCGCATCAAATTCCGCGCCCAAGATAACTTGTACGGCTTTTCTGGCTACAAAACTGAATATGAAGGGGATATTCCCAACGAACTTGTGACTCGTGACTACAACCGTTTTACTCTAGCTTTAGGCAAGCTCAAAATTCCTGATTCGGCTTTACGTTCTGGTGTCAACGTTGATATTGAAGTCGTAGCAACTCGTTCTTTGGGAATACGTTCTGCCAAGCAAACTATTAGCTGGCAGGGTGCAATCCGCAAGCCTAGATAAAATTTAGGAAGATTTTTTCCCATCTGAAACCATTTGCGAAAGAATATAAGCTGCAAAATCTAGTAACTGATCCAGCAAAAAGCCAATGATACCAATGTAGAGGATCACCTGGATCATATAATCAGCATTGCCAGCTTTATAAGCTTCCCAGAGAGTAAAGCCAAGTCCTTTTGGGCCTGTTAACATTTCTATAGAAATAACTATAAACCAGGCTACCCAAATACTAACTTTCAAGGCATGAAATATATGAAATATAGCTACTCGAAAGTTATTATTCTGCCTACGAAAATGTTGCATACCAATTGCCGTATTAATAATCATCGTCCAGAGAGTTCCTAGAAAAACTACTGTAGTAGCAGCCGAGTCGCTCTCTTGAAACACTATTAATGCAATAGGTAGTAAAGCTATAGGAGGGATACTATGTGGTATTTGAAATATCAGCCTAAATAGTTGATAAATCATGCTATTCATGCCTATTAGATATCCAACAAAACTACCCAATACGGCGGCTGGAATGTAACCTACAAACAACCGTTGCAGGCTAGCTAAAATGTCTAAAAACATATATTTTCTCTGCCTCAGTTCTCATGGAAAAGATTTAGAAAATACTGTGGCAACAACACAAAGTAGCGAAGATAAAAATGTGTTAAATTACACGATCTCTTTGAAGAATACAAAATTTTTTTATCTTCTCCTTGTCGATACTTAATCAATAAAAGTTAGGTATTATTACGATGTTTTGGTAGTAATGCAAAGAGTGGTAAAACTTGACTTTAGTAAACTTTATCAGAAAAATAAATCCTGATTAGTAAATTAAATACAATTTCCAGATTTTAATTGTTTGATGATTGTAGTAAGTATGAATATGTAATACTTTTAATATTACATAAATGGCAAAATTTGTTATGAGCAATACAGAATATTTATAAAACAAGGAGTGTCAGAGATACTTCAATACTTCTCGGTTAAGCATTTTTAATTCGGAATCGGGTTTGGGGTAAAGGGTAAGGGTTAAAGGTTTTTTCTTTCCCTTTTCCCTTTCCCCTTTTCCCCTTAACCGAGAAGTATTGAGAGATACTTTATCAAGTAAAAACAAAATTACCGTCGGTAAGCCAATGCGTTGCCCGGATTTTTTACTCATGAAAAATCCGGGTATCCATTTCTTCAAAAATCAACTCTATTAGCGTTATTTCAATGCAAACAAAAAGAAAGACATGATTGGCATTTCATATAGCGCTGCGATTGGTTATACCATTTAAATCGATACTCCTAAAAATTACCCCAAGAGCCGACATCACTAAATCTTTTGAACGATTTACGTTTACCTTATAAATTTCAGTGCGTCTTTTTTATCTAGATGCGATTATTTGCCTAAATTCCGCTTCATTTGTTCTAACTCGTCTTGGGTTTCCCAGCTACGGAATTTCTCTTCTAAATCATCAAACCCACTAGAATAACCACTAGTTTTATTTGACCAGCCACTGGTTTCAAAACGCTGTTGAGTTTGCGCTTTATCACGGGCTGTTTGTGCTTCGGCTGCTTTAGCTTGAACCTCTTGTCGCCGTTGCTGGATTTTTCTTAATAGTTCTTGAGATTGGTTAATGCGTTCTTTCAGCCCTTGCATGTGTCCCCAGCGCTGATTTCCTTCGCGCAACAGGGCTGCTTCTCGCTCACCCGCCGCAGTTGCTAAATCTTCTCTGCCGGCGTTTTTGGCTTTTTGAACACGGATATGCCAACGCTGAATTTCTTGAGCGGTGGAGAGAATTTCTTCTTGCGATCGCTTCTCTTGCAATTGTAAATCTGCGATCAGCTTTAATGTGTCTTCTTCTTGCTCACGCAGCTGTTCTAGCAGCGCCTCTAACTCCAAATGTGGATTGTTACGCAAGAATTCTTCTAAACGGTTTTCTAAAAACCGACTCAAATCATCAAATAAGCCCACTGCTAGAACTCCAGAGATCGGGTGCGTGACTATTTTATTGTAGTAGTCCGGTGGACTTCTGGGTGTTAGTTAGATTTCAAAGTTGGGAAGAATGTATTTGGTGAAACTACGCAAACAACGCTGACTTATAAAATAAGGCTTTAATCAGTATGAGTTCTGATTTTCAACCGCCACCTAAGAACTTGTCCATACTAGCTTCTGTAGGAGGGGTAGTTACGGCTGTAATAGCGATCGCAATTTTAAATGGTTGGTCTAAGCAACTTTCCCAGGCTTCCATAGAAAAACCGGAAATCTCAACATCCGAAACTGCTTCACGCCAGTTGGTACAACCAAAGAAACCCCAAAACCCTGCCTCTGGTGCTGAAGCAGCTGAAATCATTGCCAGTCTTGATGCTAAATCTGTAGTTTTACCAGGTCAAGCTATTCCTAAGAACCAACTCACAGTAGCGATAATTCCATACATTGCTCCGGGAGTTGGAAAACTAACTCCAGAGGAAATGACAACGGCACGTATTGCTTGGTCATATTTCCAGCGCAACTGGAATGATGAAACTGGTTTGATCAATTCCGTTGATGGCTTTGCCTCCGTCAGTATGTGGGATCAGACAGCAGCGATCGCAGCCTTAGTTAGTGCTAAAGAACTCAATATCGTGCCTGCGGCTGAATTTGAAGCCAAAATGAGCAAAATGTTGAAAACACTGGCATCAATGCCTTTATATAAAGGGGAATTACCCAACAAGGTTTACAATGCCAAAACCCTCCTACCCGTCAATTATGGTCAACTAGAAAAACGCGAAGAAATTGGTTGGTCAGCTATCGATTTGGGAAGGATGGCAATCTGGTTGAAGATTGTCGAGGCAAAGTATCCAGAAATGCGATCGCTTTCTACAGACGTTTGGAAACATTGGCAAGTCAAGCGCATTACCAAAAATGGAAAAATGTACGGGACTGCCGTTATTAAAGGTAAAGAACAATACAATCAAGAAGGCCGCTTAGGCTATGAGAATTATGCTGCCTACGGATTAAAGCTTTGGGGCTTGAATGTTACACAAGCATTGGATTATCAGTCCAATGTTGCCTTTGTCGATCTTTACGGACAGGGAATTCCTTATGATCGCCGCGACTATAAAAACTCTGGAGCCAATAACTACGTTCTTAGCGAACCCTATATTTTAGATGGTATCGAAACTGGGTTTCAAGCTTTGCCTAAAGCATACGCCGATCGGATTTTAGCTGCTCAAGCAGGGCGTTATGAAGCGACAAAACAATTAACCGCCGTTACCGAAGACAACTTAGATCGCCCTCCCTACTTTGTTTACAGCAGCTTGTTTGTCAACGGAGAACCTTGGGCAACCGTCACAGATACCCAACAAAAACACAACGATTTGCGGTTCCTCAGTGCCAAAGCTGCGATCGGCTGGCACGTACTTTATAATACTGATTACACGCAGCAGTTATTTAATTTCGTCCAAGCTAACCTTAACTCTAAAGATGGTTGGTATAACGGCTTTTATGAGTCTATGCGTCAGCCAAATAAAGCTCTCACCGCCAACAATAATGGCGTGATTTTAGAAAGTTTGCTGTATAAACAAGTTGGACAACCACTTACAGTTTGGGCAGGAGTCAAAAGCCAGAAGTCAATCAAAAGGGCTATCAGAACACCATAAGTTACAGCTAAGATTATCAGACCATGAAAAAATTGGCGTTGCATGATAGAAGTTATCTACTGTGCAATGTCCATACCGTGTCAATACTTTTCGGTTAAGGGGAAAAGGGGAAAGGGAAAGGGTTTGAATTTCCCTTTCCCCTTTCCCCCTTAACCTTTCCCCAGACCAAAAGAGAGATTATTGGGTTTAACCGAAAAGTATTGCATACCGTGTAACTACGGGAATTTGCAATATCCATTAAGTAACGCCACTTTATGGCAAAAGTCTCTGAACGGACACTGAAATATCTGCGAATGCTAATGGTGTAACCGTTCCTTGCGTAAGAGTATATTCTTCAACATACTTACCGTTTTGAAGATTTCTGAACACAATCATCTGTTGAGCAGATAAATTTAAAACCCAATATTCTTGAATCTCAGCCGTAGCATAAATCGCAGCCTTGATCTCCAAGTCCTTGTTTAAGCTGGTTTTAGCAACTTCTACAATCCAAAATATATCTTGAGGAGCAGGATGGCGATCGCTGTAGGATGATTCTGGAAGTCGAACAATTGCAATATCAGGTTCGGGTTCCGAGTCAGATAGTGTAATGGGCCCATTGAAACGAACATCAGCTTTACCTGATAGCAATTCTTCTAAATATTTTGCACCTCGTTTTGCTGTGGTGTAGTGAATTGGGGTTTCTGGACTCATCTCAACAATTTCGCCTGCTAACAGTTCCAGATGACGACCATGCAGAATGCCCGCCTCAACCATGCGGTGATAGTCGTCTACAGACCATTTAGCCAGGGTTTTCATAGCAGAATTGCTCACAGCAGAATTGCTCACATTCTTGTGATAGACCTAGTTTAATTTTAAAAGTTGCTGGACTGTGTTTGGGACAATCTGAAAATACGATCACCATCTTTGCCTGACAACCAACTACTTGCTATCTTGCGCCCCTAACTGCTCTAACAAGTCATGAATTGATAAAACGGGTACGGTTGAACTCAAAAAACCTTGCGTATCGCGTGTCACAATAGCATCTAAACCTTGAGCAATAGCACAAGCGATTTGAACAGCATCTTCAAAATCAGCTAAACCAGATCCGAACGCTGATTTCAAGACGGCTCGATTAACAGGACAAATTACCATAACAGTCAGCGTTTCTGAAACTGCTTGCCGTGCTTGCTCTATGCTGCGCGTGTGTTTTCGGGAAATATAAAAAATATCTGTAAGTGTTGTCGCTGTGATATGTCCAACGACACGACCAGAATCAATCTCCTGAAACAACAGTTCCGCGTCTTGGAAAAATGGAGATCGCTGTAACAGAAAATCTAGGACAATATTTGTATCAATTAAAACTTTCATTAAAGATACTTGTCCACTCGTCGCTCTTCTAACATTGCAGCCACTTCTTCATCAGTCGGTGCTGGCTGGTCTGTTTTTAGCAAGCCTCGCATCCGTCTAATCGCGCTAGAGCGCTCAGGCTCAGAAATTGGCGTGTCTTGCAAGGACTCAATGATAGCGCTCACTAGTGCAAGGCGATCGCTTGGTGGTAACTTGAAGACCTGCTCCTTCAATTCTTGTAGCAACATAGACGGCTCCTATAGTCGAAGGTTTCTAACATCTAGTATGAGCGATCGCGCCTTCTATGACCAGATTTATTGACCCTGTTACAGTTCCCAAGTGCAGGTCTTATTTTTATTTTGCGATCGCACCCCATCTCAAAAATCATCAGCGATAAATACACCTCATAAATCTTGATTTAGGAATATAACTGTACAGACGCACTATGCGCTCCTAACTCCTAATTGCTTTTTTGCGTATGATATACAAACCTCCTCAACAAAAGCTGTTGAGATGGATTGCATTGTTCCTAGTTGGGACATTTCTGCAATTGTTGTTTTACATCCCGACACCAGTCTTATCCCAAAATTCCAATAGCTGTAGCAATATTACAGCCCCTCTGACACCTGAAGAACAAACTTACGCTCGTGGTGCTTGGCAGTATTTTGTCAAAAACTATCAGCCAGCAACAGGATTTACCAATTCTACAGGGGGTTATCCTTCTGGTACACTCTGGGATATGGGTAACTACCTGATGGCGTTGAATGCTGCACGCTGGTTGAATCTCACTGACCAAGCAGATTTTGATGCTCGTCTCAACAAATTTTTAACGACTCTCAGCAGCTTAAAGTTATTTGAGGATACTTTGCCCAATAAAGTCTATAACGCAGCCAATGCACAAATGGTTGATTATGGCAACAATCCCCTTGAGCGGGGTATTGGTTGGTCTGCTTTGGATGTCGGGCGAATACTTGCAGCATTTGATGTCATCCGTACCTGTCATCCGCAATATAATGATTGGCTCAAAGGAATTGTAGCGAAGTGGCAAGTGGCGCGATCGCTCAAAGATGGGCAACTTTATGGCGCTACTGTTCTCCCAGACAACAAAACGTTATTGGTACAAGAAGGACGACTCGGCTACGAAGAATACGGCGCTAGAGGTTATGGACTTTGGGGTTTTTCTGCACCCAAAGCTATTTCTTTAGAACCGTTTAAGTTAGTTGAAATTAATGGTGTACAAATTCCTGTTGATACCCGTGACTTTCAAAGCACCAACGCTAATAATTACGTTGTTAGTGAGTCTTATATCCTTGAAGGAATTGAGTTTGGCTTGCAAGGTGAGTTAGCTGATTTTGCTGCTAGGGTTTTAGATGTACAAAAACGGCGTTACGATACCACAGGGCAATTGACTGCTGTTACAGAAGATAATATCGACCAAAAGCCTTATTTTCTTTACAACACCATCTACGCCAACGGTGCAAAGTGGGCAACAATCACGGATGCTAATCAACCTTATCCACAGTTTCGTAGCATCAGCACCAAAGCTGCTTTTGGTTGGCGCTATCTTTTTCCAGAGAATGCTTATGCTCAAAAAGTTTTTGATGCTGTCAAGGATCTCCGTAGCCCTGATGATAGTGGTTACTATGCTGGTATCTATGAAGAATCCAAACAGCCTAATAAAGCTTTGACAGGTAATACTAATGGGTTGATTTTGGAGATTTTATACTACAAAGCTAAGGGAAATCACCCCTTAATTGCTTCTGGTTCTGCGAGTGTGTCTACTGGCAAACCCAGTGAAAATGCTTCTCCTGTAACACCCTCAAATCAACCAAATTCTACTGTTACGGCTCCTACTGCAACGCCTGCGGATACTCCTAAACCAACAGAAGTGGCCGTTGCACCTATTCCACCGGTAGATAGTCCCCAATCATCATCTAACCTCAAACTAGATCGATCGCTGTCGGTGATTGAACGGCGCTATGCAGAGGCGGCTTGGCGATACTTTCAAGCGAATTATCACTCCAAAAATGGGCTGATTGACGATCGCAGTGATTTCAAAGGCGCAACCCTCTGGGGACTAGGAGATTATCTCGCAGCCCTCCATGCAGCGCGATCGCTCGATATAATTACTCCCAAGGAATTTGACCAGCGCACCCGACATCTTTTAGGAGCCCTGACAAAGTTACCATTGTTTGCTGGAGAGTTACCCGGTCGGGGTTATAATACGCGATCGCTGCAACTAGTAGATTACGGTGGAAATCCAGCCCCAGAAGGAAACGGCTGGTCAGCTTTGGATTTAGGTAGAATGCTGGCAGCACTTTACAACTTAAAAACCTGTCATTCAGAATACACGGCTGCGGTAGATAAAATTGTGCTGGATTGGTCATACTTGCGTGTGGTACGCGAAGGTATTCTATCCAGTGCGACTGTCACCAAAGAGCAAGAAGGGCGATCGCTAATCCGCGTCAACCCAGAAACCCGCTTGGGATATGAAGAATATGCAGCTAGAGCTTTTCAATTATGGGGATTTAATGTTAATGGTTCTGCTGTTGGCGGAGAATATCAAACGGCCTTAGTAGAGGGAGTGAAAGTGCCAATTCAACGCCACCGCAAAGATAGCAACTCCAAAAACCAATACACAGTTAGTAATCCTTTCTTACTCTATGCTTTGGAGTTTGGACTAGACCCACAAATGCGATCGCTCTTTGAACCAATTTTTCAAGCACAAGCTGAACGTTATCGTCGCACCGGCAACCTCACAGCCTCAGCTACCACCTTGATTGATCGTAAGCCTTACACTGTCCACAGCACAATTACTGGAAAAGGTGAGTCTTGGGTGGCTTTAGGAGATGACGGTCAACCTGTACCAAAAGGGCGATTGGTAAGTACAGTAGTCGCTTTTGCCTATCATGCCCTGCTTCCAGAAAACAAGTACAGTCAAGAGTTACTGCAAGGAACGACTGACTTATATAATCCATTAGCTGGATTTTATGAGGGTTTCTATGAAGCCACAGGTAAAACGGCAGTTGGTTTCACCAGCAGCACCAACAGTATGATTTTGCAATCCTTGCTGTACAAGGTAACGAATCAACAACCTCTAATTCGTCCGACAAATGACATGAAATCTCCTTGGTGGCAAGAAATTAGTCAGGGAAATTCTGGGCGAGGTCTACCCAACACTGCCAAACAACAAACTAAGTTAATTTCTGATAGTTCTGGCAGTTACTGGGTTTCAGCTAGCGATCGACATTGAGAGAAGCAGACGCAGGAATGCAAAGATGCGTGCCTGCGTCCTCTAGCAGTTCGCCAAGTGTACTTGGCGGGGTAAGGGGGAAAGGGTTTAAATCCCTTAACCTTTCCCCTTTTCCCAGTCCTCACTTAGCATTTTTGGGTTGGCAGACTACTAGCAGTAATGTTGGGTTGGTAATAGGTTGTTAGTAATGAATTCAACTAGGGAATACTTATTCTGAAGGAATGCAGATAAAGTGGGAAGCTCTGTCTAGTCTTTACGGCGGAGCTTCCCATTTCATCGGGAATAGCCTCCAGGACTCCCTAGTTCTATTGGTCTGGATTTCCCTCCTCTTGTCAGAAGTCCTGGTTCCCAAAACCCAAATCTTTTTCTTCTCCCAAGGGGAGACGCTAAAAGCGATGCAACATATACTACCAGCTTGGTTCTCGCTTATAGCATTGATGGTTACTGAGCGTAGTCGAATCTAAAATCCAAAATCCAAAATCTAAAATAGTACTAAGATGAGTTCAGTTTCTATTAGTGATAATTCCTCAAAGTTTTCTGGTAATAGTCGCTCATTACTCAAAAAAAGAACGCTGTTATTTCGCTATCTTGCAGAAATAAATTTAATTTTTGGTATCTGGTATTTGCAATGGCGCATCACCCATTCCATCAATTTTGATGCACTGTGGATCTCTATTCCTTTGTTGATAGCAGAAATTTATAGCTATTTCGGCGGTGTGATGTTTGTGATTGGGTTATGGCGACCTTTAGTGCGACAAATTAAGTCTCTCGACCAGATGACCCCACCTTTACCCAGATCCGAATGGCCAACAGTAGATGTCTTTGTGACCTGCTACAACGAACCGCCGGAAATTGTAGAGGAAACTGCCAAAGCTGCTCTGAAAATGGATTATCCGCCAACAAAGTTACGAGTTTATGTCCTGGATGATGGTAACTCGGCTGATATACGGGCTATGACAGAAAGATTGTGTATTGAAGATTTGCAGTCACCACAACTACAACAAGAAGCAAATCGGATTGATGCAGAACACTCTTATTTGTTGCAGCGCTTAAAGGAACTAGAAAATCTGACACCTAATACTCAGGCCGCAGAACAATGGTTGCAAACATCATCATCAGAACCAGTAGTTAATCAGTTGGCTACGGAATTTGTGCAAAGCCTGCGACAATTTATTCTTTGGTTATCTCCGACTCATCAAGGTATTAGTAATTCTCTTGGAGAGACGCTACGCGATCGCCTCACTACCGAACGGAAAGCCCTAGAGGAAACTATTCGTAAGAAAGAACTCGAACTTTTGGAACTCTCCCGGTTTCGGTATATCGCTCGTCCCAAAACCCCTGGCGTAGCGCATCATGCGAAAGCGGGCAACATTAATTACGCAATTTTTTCTGGGGAAACGGCAGGAAATTTTATTGTTACTCTAGATGCCGACCACATTCCCAAGCAAAATTTTCTGAAGCGAGTTGTGCCTTATTTCTATACATATAATATTTCAACAGGAAGATACGATCAGAATAAAATTGCTTTTGTACAGACTCGCCAGGATTTTTACAATATTCCTCCAGGCGATCCTTTTGGACATCGAGCAAATTTATTTTATGGGCCACTCCAACAAGGCAAAGATGGCATGAATGCTGCGTTCTATACAGGCACAAATGCGATATTGAGGCGTGAAGCATTAGTTAGTGTAGGACTGCAAAATTTTGCTGATGAATTTGCCAAAGATGAAAAACGTTTAGATGAATTTGATTTAGTTGGTGGGGTATCGAGTAATAGCATTACAGAAGATATGAATACAGCCATGCGTCTGCATAGTGCTGGCTGGAAATCTATTTATCACAATGAACTTTTGGCAGAAGGTTTAGCGCCAGATGACCTGAGTTCTACTCTTAAGCAGCGACTACGCTGGGCACAAGGAACTATCCAAGTGCTAGTTAGGGAAAATCCCCTGACAAAATCAGGGCTAACATTTTGGCAAAGGTTGCAATATTTTAAGACGATGTATAGTTATTTCTCTGGTTTTGCAACTCTGGTGTTTATTTCTTGTCCAATTATCTATTTTTTTACGGACATTGTTCCAGTTAAAACCTACGGGTCTGACTTTGCGATACACTTTTTCCCCGCTTTTATTATCAACCGTCTCACGTTCTTAGCAGCTACCTGGGGCATTCCAGCTACAGAAGTTTGGCGTTCTGAACAATATGCGATTGCTTTATTCCCCCTGCTAATCCAAGCTGTATGGAGTGTGTTTACAGGACAAAAACTCAATTTTCAAGTCACACCTAAGCAGAGGCAGTCTGGTATTTATCTCAGGCTGGTTTGGCCACAGTTAGTTATCTTTGTTCTCACTATTCTGGGAATATTATGGAGTCTTTATCGCTTTGCAATTGGTCATCTAAATAATCCTTTGGTTCACCTAATCAATAGTGCTTGGGCTATCTATAACTTGTTACTTTTGTCTGCTATTATCCGCGCTTCTGTTTGGCAACCTCCAAAAGAAACGTAAGAGGGACATAGGGAAAAGGAAAATAACTATTAACTCCCTGATAAATTCAATGTAAAAAGAAAAAAGTAATGAACATTAATTCAGACTCAAAAAATTTTGGTCAAAGAACTGTCTTAACAATTTATGCTCATGCTGATGATGAAGTTCTACCTGCTGCTGGCACTCTCAGTCTGATGTCCAAAGCAGGATGGAATATTCTTTGCTTAATTTTGACTGATGGCAGTCTTTCCAGTTCGCCTATTAAGGGTACACGTCATCAAGAAGCGGATGCCGCAGGTAAAATCATCGGTGCAACTTACGAGTTTTATGCACTTGAGGAGTATAATTTTTCAACTCAAGCAGTGATTAAAGTTACTGAAGAAGCTATTGGGCGTTGGCAACCGGATCTAATTATTACTCATGCACCACAACCCGAAAAATATGGACATAGAGATCATGAAGTATGTGCGATCGCAGTTTCTAATGTTGCTACCCGCAAAAACATAACTTTGTGGTATTCAGCCCCGCCTGTTTTTTTGCGTGGTTTTGAACCCAACTTTTTTGTGGATATTACTTCTGTAATTGAGGAAAAAGTTGCAGCTATCGGTTGTTATGAATCAGAGGTAAACAAAGCATTTATGCAACTTGATGCCATACTGGTTCTATCTCGTTTTTGGGCACGAGAGTTGGGTCAAAAAGATGGTTACTTTGAAGCTTTTGAAATTTCCCGACAATGTGTAGATGCTAGCTTTTTTTACGCAATAGCTAATAATCACCAAGTAATTAAACACAGCTAATCGTAATTTGATTAAATAAACGTTGGGTTTTTACCTCAACTACTCATTTTCGATCAAAACTGTAACAGATGCGATCGCAATCAACATTTCATCATTTTTATCGTTGAGTTCAGGAATGGCCCGTCCTTGAACTATCATTCCCCCAGATTCTACGGTAAGAGTTTTCCGACCAAATGGTAGGACAGCTAGTACCTCTTCTTCTCTAACTTGTTCTGGATATGGCACTGCTACCTGAACTTCTATAATCATTTCATTGGGATGGCTTAAACCTGCAACTTCCCAAACACCAGGTAAAGCATTGTGAGCGATCGCATTCCGTACCGCCCTAGATGCTGCTACTGTAGGTTCTTGTCCATGCTGATCTATTCCCATCCCCATCTCAATAATCAACCGTTTACGCACCATTACTACCTCCGGTAAATTCTCCACCTTTCACCACCAAAGGCAGCTGTAGTGAGGACAGAAGGCTCAGTTGGAATACTGCATCTCTTCCTTACAATGACCCTTCACGCAAAGTCCTAGGATAAGAGCCAAACTTCTGCCTCCAACAAGAACTGCCTCCTTTAGACCAGACGTTGTAAGCGACTAAGACGCTCTGAGTAACTTTTCATCACCTGTATGGCAAACATAGGTGTTTCCTGAACGGCAAAGAGAAACCCTTCTTGATCAAGAAAACCTAGTTTAGTATCCACCTTGGCAATAGCTGTGTAATTTCTATTTTTTATTCCTACAAGTATTCCAGCACCAAAAACTTCGCCCTGCTCAATAGTTTCTACAACCTTGCCATTAACTACTATCTCTACCTCTCCTTCCAGAATGCCGTACATACTATCACCAGACTGTCCTTCTTCAAAGATGACTTCACCTGCTGAGAATGCTTCAGGAGCGGGTTGTTTTTGAAATATACTGACTGTTATTACAGGACTTAGCATTAGAGCAACCCCAAAATTCTTGGTTTTTAGACGAAACTTTTTGATAGCTTTAGGCGAACCCAAAAAAGTATACTACTTTATGTTGATTAACTCTCACTCAATCTCCACAAAATTCCTGGCGTTGCAGAATAGAAATATGAATTAGTGCGATCACTATGAAATGTCCAAGGTGTGCGTCAAGCCACATTCGCAAAAATGGTAAACAAAGAGGTAAACAAAACTACATTTGTGTGGAATGTGGTC
>NZ_JADEXT010000082.1:0-14189 GCF_015206985.1 Nostoc sp. LEGE 12447
CGCTCAAGCGAGTCAAAGATTCTGATAGTGGATGTTTACTTGTTCAGTGTTCTAACAACGACCGAGGATTCCATCAAGACACTATTGCCCAAATTCAAAAAGAAATAGAAAATTGGAAATGTGATTTAGATATTCCTATCTTGATCCAAGTTCTCCCAAGGGGAGTTCAAAATTCAGGAACTAAACTTTTTGATGGGTTCCTTACCCTTTGGTGTAATTGTCCAGAATTTGAATTGTGGCGAGAAATATTTGAAACTAAACTCGATAAGTGAACTTTGTTGCATTAACCTATTGTTTCCTCGCTGCACCATCATTTCTGTTGCCTCCACTCGATTTTGTACTCCCGTTCCACAGTCGCCAGCAATTTTGCCTGCAACGAAGATAAATAAGGTTTAGCTTGCTTACCCAATCCCTGCAACAGCCAATCCACAGAAGAGTCACGGCTGGCCACTTGATGCAATTGCCGTAACCTCACACATAACTGCTGCATGAATTGGCAATCTTCATCAAGCAATTCCAGTAACTTCAGGTGTTCGATTTTTACAGTACAGTCGCCGTCCCAAGCCTGGAATGTACAGATGTATTCCCCAACGTGACTTACCACGCCCCAATAACCCGCTTTACCTCTCAAGTCTGGGTTATCCTTTGGCAAAAGAATGCATATTTCCCCAACGTGGTAAGGATTGGGTACTTTCGTCCTTTCGCGTATCCTATCTACAACATCTTTCACTATGCGACCGGATGGAATCTTATTGCCAGCTTGCTCCACTGCCTGCCGCCATACATCCGCTTGCACAGCCGGTTCCAACTCGGCTTTCGCCAAAAAACGCAATTGTCGTTCGTTGGTCGGCATTGGAATTTGCCGACCAATGGTCGGCAAAAACTTTTGAAGATTCTCATAAACCACAGTAGCCGAAATCTTTAAGTAAGCCGCGTCACGACTATAATTGAAGCGTTCGCGGCAATACTCCTCAAAAGTACGGTGCGTGGAACGGTACAATCTGCGATCCCGCAACTCCATCAACGCCTGACCTGCTGACAAAAATGCCCTTTCTACCTGACGTTCCAATTGCAAGCGTAAGCTTTGTTCTTCAAGAGTCAACTCTGTAACTTCAACAGCAGTCACCGTAATCGTTGCTGAGGCTGGGTTGTCTTGCCCAGAAGTATTTTCGGGAGCAGAGTCGGTTGCTGGCTTTAGTTCACCAGATGCCACAGGGATAACTTTCTTGCGTCTAGATGGTGGTTTGTTCATTGCCCCACCTCTAGGCTGACAGCAGTCGAACAAATATTGAATTGTGTCATCATGAAATATAGTGTTTTTATTTATGCCCCCATCCTTTAAACAGGTTGGGGTTTTTCATTAATCTTAACCATACAATTGTTAGCTTCGACAACTACACAATCACTATGAGTACCTTATATATGTAATTGCGAAAGTTCCTGGTTTTACCACTTGGCTTATCGACGGGCAGCAGCGGTATACAGAACTTAAAAGATTTAGCTAAAGCTTCTAGCTACAAGGGGGATATGAACTTTCGTTACATTCAAAGCGAATAAAGAGCGTATTTGCTTTTTTAAGCCCAAAGCACAGTATTTGGAGGTTCAAGATTAGTCCTGATCACAGATGTCAATCATCAGCTTTAGCTATTTATCAAAATTTTCTGAAATACTAAACATTTAATATCAAGCTAATAAATGTTTGTATCTTAAGTTCAGGGTAAAAATCATGATTTTCACTTGTGAAGGTGATGCAAAATCAGCAATTCTTACAAAAGAAAGTTTTATTGCAGAAAAATTACTTTTGTCAGTTACTAGTAACGCTGTCAATAATACAAGCAACTGCTTTCAATGAAGAACGATTGTCTATTGTGTTTCTTGTGTTCCCGATTTAGCTGAGTTTCCATAATTTCTATGAGTTACAAAAAATATGTTGCTGGCATTCCAAGTATTGCCAAACTAAAGTACCAATATTACTTACACATTTGTAGTGCATTAAAGCTAATTGTAAACTAAAGTAAAGTCTTGATTTATAAGGGTTTCAGTAATTTGAGTCAATTAAGCGTTTATTCTCTCAAAGTCCTACCCAGCAATAAATTGGATATCCTTAAAATTTTCTTTACGAATCAGCTCTTAGCTTACAAGCAAAGGAAGTATCTACGATCGCAATCTATAGACTATAGATACTCGATACTACTAACTTCAACACCTATACTAACGCTTGAATACTTAACCAGCGCCATGCAGACTTAGTTGATTGACTGGTTGTAGTTAAAAAATATCACTGATGAGTAATAATTACTATTGATAGTAACTTTCAAGCATAAAAGAAGAATATAGATATGGTAGAAGATAATGCAGCGAGATTTGCTTTAAAAACTGAGCTTTTATTACGTATAGAGAAATTAGGACTACAGCAAAGCCTATTTCCAAGCTCTGACGAACTTATCGATCAACTTGTACAACAGTTGGAGGACATAAGTCCTATTCTCCAACCACTTCAACCTAACGATCTTCCTTCTCTATTAGGTAACTGGCAATTAGTGTATGCATCTGCTGGGACAGTTGTCACACGCCAGATTGCATCAATTCCAGATTTTTTAGGTGGAATCAAAATTAAACGCGTGTGGCAAAGATTGGCTAGTGTCAATAATATCAGAAAAATCTCAGCCTCTAATAGCGCCCAGGTTGAATTACCTATTTTAGGTGAGTGGCAGTTACAAGCTAATGGACATTGGAAATGGGATACAGATGAGAAAACTGCCACAGTGTCCTTTAACTCATTTTCCATACAAGCAACAAAATCTTTTGGACTATCTAATTGGAGTTTTCCTGAGTTGAAAATACCAGTATTAGAATTTCTACAAAGAGAGGCTCTGTGGATAACCTCTTACTTAGATCAAGAAATTAGGGTAGGACGAGGTGTAACAGGTAATTTATTTGTCTTTCGTCGTGATATAACGTCTTAAAGTTAAGTTCTCACAGAAAAATTATGCTCCCTGGAGTTAATTCCAAGCGTCATTTAAAATTGAGATGAAAAAATCAAATATTTCCTTTGCTTGTTGGCAATATTTAGCTTCCCTATTTTATGTATTATTCTCTTCATCAGTTAGAGCGCAGATTGTTCCAGATAATACATTACCAATTAATTCTCTAGTTACTTCCCAGGATAAGACGATCAATATTAATGGAGGGACGCAAGTAGGAAACAACTTATTTCATAGCTTCGAGCAATTTTCCTTATCCACAGGTAGTACCGCCTACTTCAATAATACTTTGAATGTTCAAAACATTATTAGTCGAGTAACTGGTTTATCTGTCTCTAACATTGACGGTTTTTTGAAAGCTAATAGCAATGCTAATCTATTTTTAATTAATCCTAATGGGATTATTCTTGGTCCCAATGCTGTCCTAAATATCGGTGGCTCATTTTTAGCTACCACTGCTAACAGAATTAACTTTGCTGATGGTAGCCAATTCAGTGCAAAAGCTCCACAAAATCAACCCTTATTAACAGTGAGTTCACCTATTGGTTTAGGATTTGATGGTAATCCAGGCGTAATTCAAGCTCAAGGTACAGGACACAATCTGACTCTCAATAGCCCATTTTCACCATTTATTAGAACCATTAGCTCAAATGGCTTACGTGTCAAACCAGAAAAGACTTTGGCTTTAGTGGGTGGTGACGTAACTTTAGAGGGAGGAAAACTTGGGGCAAGTGAAGGGCGAATTGAGTTAGGTAGTGTTGATAAAGGAGTAGTACACATTAATCCAGCTTCTAATGGTTGGAATTTAAGTTATGAAGATGCCATTAGCTTCAAGAATATTCAACTATCTCAACAGTCAATAGCAGATGTTAGTGGCTTTGGTAGTGGTTCTATTCAAGCACAAGCTGCTAAGGTGGAATTAGGAGGTGGCTCAATATTTTTAATTCAAAACCAAGGTAAGAATTTGTCAGGTGACATTATTGTAAATGCCTTTGAAGAACTGAGAATAATAGGAACTTCTCGGGACGGAGCAATTCCTACTAGCTTGGTTAATGAAACCTTAGTAGGAGATGGAGGAAAAATCGAAATTTTAACTAAAAATCTAATTCTTCAGGATGGAGCAGCAATAGCTGCTAAAACTTATGGTATAGGTAGGGGGGGCGATGTCTTTGTGAATGCTTCCGAATTTACTCAAGTTGCTAACGGTTCCTCTTCCGTTGTTCAACTACCTAGTAATATCATTACTTCAACTTTTGGCTCTGGAAATAGTGGCAATCTTACGCTGTCTACAAAAAATTTGTCTTTACAAGATGGTGGAGAAATCCTAACTTCAACTTTTGGCACTGGCAGAGGTGGTAACTTAACAGTTAATACTGCTGAATCTACTCAAGTAATTGGTTACTTATCAGGGACTTCACAGCTTTCTAGTACTATTGTTACTAGAGCTTCTGGTTCTGGTAATGCAGGCAATCTAGCCCTTTCAACAGGACTCTTAAGTATCAAAGATGGAGGTATTATTGGTTCTTTAACTCTTGGAAGTGGCTCTGGAGGAGATGTAACTGTAAATTCCAAAAACTCTATAGAACTTGTTGGAGTAGTACCAAATATCTTTACTCCAAGCTCTTTAGTTACTGCAACTTATAGCAGTGGTAATAGTGGGAAATTAATAGTTAATACAAAAAAGTTAACAGTTAGGGATAGCGCAATAATTAATACTTCTACCCGCTCAACTGGGAAAGCTGACAGCCTTACTATTAATGCTTCTGATTCTATAGATGTAATAGGTAGAGTCCCAGGCGCTGTCAATCCAAGTCTCATAAATTCATCTGTTATCGATTTCAATGAAAGTTTTCAAGAGCTATACCTGCTGCCTTCGATGCTAAGAGGAGATTCGGGAAATATCACAATTAATACTAATAAGTTAAATATTGCAGATGGCGCATTAATTAGTGTCAAGAATGATGGTTTTGGCAACGCTGGAACAATTAATATTAACGCTGATACAATCAATATTTCAAACAACGGCGGCATTACCGCGACCACTGCCGTTGGCGAAGGTGGTGATATTGAAATAACGTCTAAAATCATTCAACTACGCTCTGGCAATATTTCTGCAACTGCTGGAAAACAAGGCACCAAGGGCAACGGCGGGAACATCCGCATCGACACAGACATCGTGACAGCCTCGAACAACAGCGCCCTCACCGCGAACGCATTCCGTGGGCGGGGGGGTAACATTCGCATTAACACAAAAGGACTATTTATTTCGTCTGATACACAGGTTACAGCCAGTTCTGAACGAGGTATTAACGGCACAGTGGAGATCAATGTTCAAGATAGAAATCCAAGCCAAACCAAAGTGCAACCACAAGTGATCGCACAAACTCCAGAGGTAGTGTCAGTATGCCAGGGTCATTCTGGTCGAGTAAGGAGTACATTTGTGAATATTGGTGCTGGGGGAGTAGCAGCTAGTTCTGACAATCAGTTAGATAACAGTTCTACTTGGCACAGAAATTCTAATCCTGTCCAGGCGATTGATAATTGGGAGCAATCAAAGCCATCAAAAACTGAAGAACCCATAGAAATTGTAGAAGCCCAGGGTTGGATATTAAATGCTGATGGAGATGTAGTCTTGACTGCACAAGCCGATCCACCAAGTCCCTACGCTGAGGTGTCTGCTTCTAGATGCCATAAGCTACCTTCTACGCCGCCAGTATCATCGATAACAGAAGCGGTAAGGTTAAAATGATTAGTTTTTGGGGTTTATTCAAGTACTTGTTGTTATGTATTCTAGGATTATGCATAGCTATAGGACAGCCATCTTTGATTCTGGCTCGGGAAGTAAGCAAACAAGCACAACAGCATCAAGCTGAAGTACTGAACCAGAGAGGGCAGAGACAACTGGATCTAGGTCAGGCAAGAGAAGCCTTAAAGTCTTGGCAGCAAGCTACAAAACTTTTTGAACAGATCAAAGATACTGAAGGAATCACCGGAACCTTAATTAATCAGAACGTCGCTCTACAAGCTTTAGGTTTACATCTTCGGGCCTGCAAAATAGTTGTCACAGCTTTGAAATTCGATGCTGAAATCTGTGCCACCTCGTCAGACCAGCCTGCTGATTCTACAAAAAGACTACTTGATGCAGAAATTGATAAATTGAACTCAATACCTGTACATCTACTAGGCTTACAAAATTTAGGAAATGTATTGCGACAATTAGGCAAGTTATCTGAATCAAAATTAGTTCTGAGAAAAACGTTATCAATTGCTCAACAGTTAGCTAATTTTGATAACAGTGCAATTTTGCTATCACTCAATAATACTGAAAAATCTATATACCAACAGGCACGGGATAAATATAGTTGGATAGAAGAACCAGTTTTCCAAAAGGAAACTGTTAATTTTATTCAAAAAAAGGCACTCGAATTACTCAGTAATTATCAGTCATTAATTAATACCCCAACTGCACCAATAGCAATCAAACTACAGGCGCAAATATACCGTTTAAGCTTACTATTAGACTTTGAAAAGTGGTTAATAGCAGAATCAAATACAGGCAATGGACAGTTAACTGCTATTGAAACTCAAATAAATCAACAGATTAAACCTTCAGTAGAGGTAATACTGAAAAATTCTTCGGCATTCTCTGATTTCCCTGCTAGCCAATCTATTTATACCAAGCTAAACTTTGCCAATAGTCTCAATCAAATTCCAGACGAACGATTACATTCAGTAGCCGTCCAATATGCAGAATCAGCTTTGCAAACGGCTAAAAGCACTAATGAACAGAGGCTTATGTCTTATGCTTTCGGCACACTGGGTAAACTAGAAAAACAACGAGAGCGTTCGCTCGATTATCTTGGACAAGCTATGGCTTTGGCTCAATCAATTCAGGCATGGGATATTGCATACCAGTGGCAGCACGAATTGGGTTTACAGTACTACAAACAAGGAAAGTATGATAAAGCCGAGAAAGCTTACAGTGCTGCAATTAATAACCTGATGCGAGTTCGTGATAATCTCTTAGCAAGTAACGTAGACACACAGTTTTCCTTTTATGAGAAAGTAGAGCCTGTTTATCGTGAGTATATGCGATTACTGCTATCATCTCCTAACCCTAATTTAGAGTTAGTAATTAAGACGAATGAACAACTGCAAATAGCAGAACTGGAGAATTTTTTAAAATGCGGAAAACTGGATGTTGTAGCTTTGAATAAGCTTCAGGGCTTGCCTATCACAACCGCAATAATTCATATTATTGATTTAGGCAACAGCATAGAAGTAATTGCCCACTCCTCTAATCACTCTCTTGTTCGCAATTCTGTTGACGCTAAGTTAATCAGAAACCATGTTAATAATATATTAGATACTGTGCAGTCTTCCAGATTTTTTTCTACTACTAACAAGCAAATTATTTTATATTATCAAAAATTTTATGAGCTACTGATTAAACCTATTCAGGCATATTTACCTTCATCAGGGACACTTGTATTTGCTTTAGATAGATCATTTCAGAGTCTCCCAATGGATTTACTTTATAATGGAAAAAACTATTTAATAGAAGAATACAGTATTGTAGAAACTTTCGGCTCTAAAATCCGGCCACCTAAATCTTTATCTCAAAATAAATTCACAGCTTTAATCGCTGGACTCAGCAAAGAAAGCCCCAGCTTCAATGACAAGAATGCTCCAAAAGGGTTGAAGGCGCTAGGGGAAGTGGCAGTAGAAGTAGCCCAAATTAAGAAAGAGACAGATTCCTCAACTGTACTGTTAAATGAAAACTTTACTAGTCTACAGTTCAAACAAGAACTAACTAAAAATGATTTTCCAATTGTTCACATCAGCACTCATGGACAATTTAGTTCTAACTCTGATAAAACTGTATTTTTAGCTTATGACAAAGTAATAAACGTATTAGAATTTGATAGTTTACTAAAACAAAAGACTCAATTTAATGAAAATACAATCGAATTATTAGTTTTAAGTGCTTGTCAGACAGCCAAAGGTAATAAGCGTTCAACCTTGGGAATGGCTGGAGTGGCAGCACAAGCAGGCGCACAGAGTGTAATCGCTAGCTTATGGCTGGTAGATGAGGATTCTACTGCCATACTCATGCAAGAATTCTACAAGGGTTTGAAAAATGGTTTGACTAAAGCAGAGGCACTGCGTCATGCAAAATTAAGTTTATCATCCAATCCTAAATACGTTCATCCTTACTTTTGGTCAGGCTTTGTGCTAGTTGGCGGATGGTTATAAAGTTCTACTAATTTTAAAGCTTCCTGTACACGAGCTAGTTCATCTAAGTTATTAGTGGCTTTTGCCAGTTGTGCTGCTTTGCTATATTCACGAAGTGCCTCCTTTGGTAGCCATGCTTCTAAATACCGATCTGCTAATAATCGGTAGATAGTAGGGTTTTGGCTTCCTGCTCTTACTCTTGCTTTCAATGATTCAATCGTTTCATTCAAAAGATTTCTCGACATAAATACAGCGTCTAAATCCCAAATTGCAGTTTCATCTGGAGGTAAATTTAACTCATTAATTTTCTTCACCTTTGCTGCAAAAGCATCTTGTTCTTCTTGAGGTAAAACACTAAGCACTAATGGCTCTGAAGAAATAATAGGAGTATCACCCACATTAGCTAATACAGTAAATTTGTAAGTACTAAAAATTTGTAATTCTTTTTGTTCTTTTGGATATGGTAGTGCAGTAATACTTTTATCTACTGTCTTCTCCCAGTAAAACTCATAACCGCTAACAACTACTGTGTAACTAGTAGCTTGAGGTACAGCATACCAAGAAATTACAGGTCTAGTACTCAACATTGAACTGCCATAGGGACTAATTAGCATTGGTACATTTGTTGGGCCTTTAATGCCGTCACATTCAGTTGGGTTCAATCCCGTACATAGCCTTACTCTGTCGTGCGGTAGCCTACATTTATCTTCAACATCAAAAATGCTACTTTGTTTAAAATCTAGAAATTCTCCGTTCAAGTAACATAAAGTATTAACTGTTCGCCCATTCATTGGAGTAATGCGATCTCCTGAACACAATAAGCTATTTACTCGCCAGCGAAGATCGCTTACGTTAGTAACTCGACCAATAACCTTACACCTACGTTTTGCTTCTGGCTTTACCTGACCCCACGCATTACTCCAACCAACAAGTATCGTTGATGCAACTACTAAAATTTTGGAGATGTAGACTTTTCTCCCAATTTTGTTCTTTTGTCTGTGTGTACTCAGCATCAAAAGTTTTATATAGTTATATGCAAGTTAATAGCATACAAGAATTAGAGAGATAAAAAAAGGGTATTTAATAATGGTTGTAAATTTTAATAATAATTTGTTAATATTAAGACATTATTAACTTCAAGAATGTTAATCTTCAATTAAATTAGGAGCCTTTAGTCTAATTCTTTCTATTATTTCGGCTCGCCAAATGAAAACCTCTGGTTCTCTAGATTCAGTTAGCAAACAGGCTTCCCAGGAAAGCCAAGAGTTATCAAAATCACCTAAAATTCCCTGCACTTTTGCCAGCAAACAGTGAACAGATGTTCTTTGGATATCTAATTCTTTCGCTTTCTCTAAATATTGCTTTGCCTCGCTATATTTCTTCTGCTCAAATTTTGCCCAACCTAAATTTTTATACAGAACTGCTTGCCATCTAGGATTTGTAGTTTTTTGTAGTCCTTCTTGGGCAAGAGAGATTGCTGTATTATAATCACCTTGTAGAATTTTTACTCTAGATAAATTATTGATAGCAATTATCGCTTGTCTATTAATTTTTATGGCTAACTGGTATTGTTGCTCTGCTAAATCATATTTCATTCGTTCATCGTAGTAAGTTCCCAATCCATAATGTCCTTCCCAATTATCAGAGGTTAACTTAAAAGCCTTTTCATAGCTATCAATTACACATAGAGAATCATGTAATTGTTTACACACGATACCTAAATTATTATATGATTCTACATTTGTGTCATTATATTTAATTGATAATTCATAGTATCTTTTAGCTAATTCTAAACTCTTCGTACTGCGAAGTCCTTTTTCAAAATAAAATTTGGAAATTGTGTATCTGGCTTGAGAATTAATTTTTATAGCTGAGTCAAAAAACTCTTGGGCGATCTGAAAATTATTTGCTGCCTCAGCCTTCTCCCCTTGAGACACTAAATATTTAGCTCTTAGTGGTAATAATACTTTGAAAGTCCCAAAGACTGTCAAAATTATAAATCCAATTACTGCGCTGATTCTGAACGTTTTAGACCTCGTTACTCTATAAATTTTACTTTGCTGAGGAAGTATTTTTAACCGTTGCAGAATAACTTCAGTAGTTGGTGGACGTTGCCCTGGCATGGGAGCCATCAACTCATCCAGAAAGTCAGCAAAGGGTTTATCAATCTGCGATGCTTTATTTCTCCAGATTAATCGTCCTGTTTTTTTGTCTATTGGCAAACGTGTCAATGAAGTGCCAGTAACTAGACGAACAAAAGTCCGGCCTAAAGCAAAAAAATCCGACTGTGGGACTGCTTTCCCATAAACTTGTTCTAGGGGAGTGTAGTAATATGAAACTACAGTTGTAATTTCATAATTTCCTACTTTTGTATCAGTTCCTCCACTTGCACTAACTTTAGCTAAATACGTATCACTTATTCGTCGTGCAGTTCCAAAATCAATTAACGCAAGTTCCCCTTTTGGTTGAAGAATTATGTTTGCAGGTTTAATATCTCTATGAAAAAATTCGGTATGGTGTACTACATCAAGTATTTCAACTAATTGACGTAGCCATTCTAATGCTTGAGCTTGCGAAATCGGTTCATTCTCTTTTATCCATTCTTCTAAGTTTTGTCCCTCAATTTTATCCATTACTAAGCAACATAGCTCCAGAGGGCTATTATTAGGTACAAAACTGAAAAAATCATCAACATCACATTGAGGAATATTTGGATGTTGGATTAGCCGTAAAACACGGAATTCCCGATGAATTAACTCACGAAGCCTAGTCGAATTCCATTTGAGAACTTTCATGACTCTTCGCTCACGAACCGGATGCCATTTCGTACCAGTGTCATCTACCTCAAAAACTTCAAAGTAGCTCCGAGGGTCATAAGTAAGCTCTCTCAATGGCTTAAGCAATCGAATACGGTTATTAATCAGCAACGTAGTACCACAAGATAGACATGTTTCAATATTGTCAGGATTTTTACGTTGCTCACAAAGGGGATTTATACAATAAAACGACATACTTGCCAAGTATAAATTTATGCATTAGGCAGTTGCTAAAGAGTGTTTATGTCTTAACTGCCTGAATACAGATACAAGTACCCATCACAATTTACGCTAATTACTCTTCTTTTACATTGCTTGAATTTTTGTGATTTGTAAAATTTTTTTGAAAACAGGGATGCAATTTGAAAATTTCCCCGTTCGCTTTACCAAAAGGGGCTACAGCGCCAATATCTGTATGATTGGGAGATTTTTTCGAGAGCTAACGCCAAACAGACATGAGTGCTTTGCTGTCAACCAAAAACGCAGCAACTACGGGGAGAGCTAGCTTTAGACCCATATAATACTTTTAGTACTTTGGATGAAAAGCAAGTTACTATAACTTCGTGGCTCTTATCTTTCCGTAGATGCCCTAAATTCAAGGAAACCTATATAAAGGTTAACTTAGTACTTTTTTGAAAAAATTAACCATAAATAGTAAGATAAGGTATGATTGATTACAATCTAACATACTCTAAAAACTAAACCTCATTCGCGGAGAGCCTCTTAAAGAGCATTCACTGTATCAGAGGTAATAGCATAGCTATGGATTTTACTGCTGAACCGGAACTTCAATCTCCTCTTTCTTCCTCTGTCACTTTTAGAGAACAGGAACTTTCATTTGATCAATCATCATCTCAAGGCGTATTTCCAATAACAGAGACTTTTAGGCTAGCGCTGGTCGTAGTAAATGACTTAATTTTTGCCAAAAGAGGCAAGTACTTATCTGAAACTGAAATGCTCGTTATCAAAGGGGCATTGAATGATCGAGAATATGAGGAGATAGCAAGCCACTCAACTTACAGCTTAAACTACATACAGCGCACAGTAGCACCTCGCTTATGGGACATACTTTCAGAAACCATAGGGGATGGCGAACGAGTGGGTAAAAAGAAGCTTTGGTATTTTTTAGAACAAGTTAACAAAAAGTATCATATTCAATCCGCGTCAGGTGAAGGAGAAAGACTTACTGTCAATAATTTGACACCAATCATTAGGGGAAAACTACCTGAAATGTCTAGCTTTTATGGACGCTCGCAGGAACTAAACTCATTGAAAGAATTGATAAGTAACGAGCGTTGTATATCCTTAATAGGAATTGCAGGTATCGGTAAAAGTGCATTGGTTGCAAAATTGATAAAAGAAGTTAGTGCAAGAAAAGAATCAACATTTGATAGCTTAATCTGGAAAACAATTATTCATGCACCGTTACTTCAAGATTTAGTATCTGAACTGATAGAACTAACGCAACCTTGTAAACCTGATTTAGGTTTACCTGAATCTACTCAGGGAATGATTTCAGTATTAATTAAACAGTTGCAATCACGCCGTTGTCTGCTGGTACTAGATGGTTTTGATTCTTTATTTCAGAAAAAAAGCTTTCAGCAAAGGCTTGAATACGGAGTATTCTTTCACCGATTGATAGAAGAAGAACATGAAAGTTGCATACTCTTAACTGGTCGAGCTTGGCCTGATGAACTTGATGATGTTATAACAACAAAACAACATCTTCATTTCTTAAAAATCCAAGGTTTAGACGCAGATGCCGCAATGCAGCTTCTATCTAGCAAAGGATTGACGGATAAAGAAAAGTGTAACCAATTAATTCAAACGTATCGCGGAAATCCTTCAGAACTCGAAGCAGTAGCTAATCGAATTAACCACTTCTTTAGTGGTAATACCCAAATGTTTTTTGAGAATCCAACTACGCTTGTTAGCAGTAATTTTGAGGCAATCCTTAATCAACTGTTTGGAGAATCATTAAGTAGTACTCAACGAGAAATTTTAATTTATATAGCAGAAGAGATATTCGGAAATCAACAATCAATTAGTTTTACTAAACTATTGTCGGATATTAAACATAAAAGTCAAGAATGTGTCTCAACTTTAGAGTTAATCAAAGCGTTAGAAAAACTTGAAAATCAGTCATTAATTGAAAGTATCAAAGACCCAGTTACTAAAGAAATCAGTTTTACTCTGCAACCAGTTATTAAAAAATACATCAAGACAGATCCACAAGGGTTGGTGCATACATCTCATGGTTCACCATTAGCGTTCGCATCTTAACAGAGGTATTTATGATTTCAGGAAAGCTAGAAGTAACAATCAAAATCAATGAACTACCTGAAGCGAAAACAGCAGAGAACAACTGGCAAGAGTTCGAGCTCGACTGTGATGGACGCATCATTAACATCACAGTCAAGCCTAAGATTTGGAAGAAACTGACCGATGCTGCCAGTAATTACCCCCAGTGGGTAGCGGCAATCGCTGGTAAACTCGGTCAGCAAACAGAACATAGGTTCATATTAAAGGAACCCAGCATACAAGTTTTCGAGCGCAAGCCCAAGGCAGAAGCGACCTCTGCGTTAGGTGCTGCTTCTTGAAAAAGTGATTACCCAATCAGGGTAAGCTAGAACGAACACTGGTATATATAGAGGAGTTAAACAAAGAAAATCAGAATCTCGTTAGATACCGAAAGACCACAAGTTATGTAGAATCAAGCTAATTGATAGGAGGTATGGAGGTGAAGATACAACAGTACGAGAATTTAACGCACAAAGCGCCACTAAGGAGTAGCGCTTTGTGCGGGTCTTAAATTCCATATAACCTCAGAGCGGGGTTATCTCACGAAAACCAAAGCAGTGGTACTTAAAGTTTGACGGCTTTTATCCACTGACTGGTAAAACGAGATTTAATCCGCTGCTTCTCGTATTATACGAGAAGCCGCACTAAACGCACCAGTTTCGTGTGGCAATTTTTGTTGTTGAAATTCATAAGTTTCTGTAAAGTTAAGTTTAATTAAGAAATATGCCGAATTTTGTAGCAAAAAATAGTAGCAGCGCGAATAACAGTTATCAGTTGGAATTCACAGTCCTTGATAATTGTCAACTGTTGACTGATAACTGATGCAACCCCCTCTGAGCTTGTCAACCAAGTA